>JASLBT010000039.1 GCA_030146445.1 Segetibacter sp.
TCTCCCAAAACTGGCCTCATATAATTTGATCAGGTTGTTTTCCCACAGCAAGGTGCTGAACGTATTTGTACGGCTCGCAACCGGGCTTGCGTTATCGACCTGGTAAATTCTCCGTCCGCCGGATAAAGTTATCGTCGACAGGTACTTTTTTCCGTATGTGTATGTTCCGGTCAGGTGTGCGTTGAACCTTTTAGCGCTGAAGCCATACCGAAAATTAGGGCTAACCGACAACGACTTGCGGGAATTTTTTACAGGCCGGTAAACCAAAACCGGAGACATATTAATCACCGCGCCCTCAACGGTGTTAAAGTTCAGAACGTCGGCCAGAGCATCTACCTTAACGGAAGTATGCAGGTTTGAATTGGTGAACGTTTGCCCGGTGGTTAGCAGGGCCATCACGTTCGGTTTGTTTCTAACCCTATCAAGAGAGTCTTTGTAACGAGGGTCTTCCCTGGCAAGTTCAAGACTGTCCTTCTTTTTGTAGTCAAGCTTCTCCTCGGCAAGTAGCGGCACCGGGCGTATGGTGTCCCAATATTCGCCTGTCTTTGTATTGGCACTGTCGTAAACGTGCAATATCGTATTGTTGAAGAAACCTGGAGAAAACGAAGGGTCCAGGTTGAAGTTGTCGTAAACCTGTACAAAACTTCCTGCAGCCTTAAAACCAAGCACATTTATCGAAGGATAAATCGTCTGTTGTTTAATGACCCAAATGTCTCCGGCCGGAACATAAACCTGTTCTATTTTTAAGGTGTCGGCAAGTTGCATTTGGTTCTCACGAAGGAGGTAAAGGTCGAGGCTGTGGATGCGCCATTCGTTCTCCATGATATTGATATGTCCATTAAACAGCGGTTCATATTTCCTCTTTGGACTCACTTTTATCCGGTTGATCATTTTGCCGTTTTCGAAGAAGCTGCCTTGAAAATGGTAAGTATAAAAATTTAGCGCGCTGGCAGCTATGGGTGAGATAAAGCCCCGCGGATTCAAAGAATTCAGGTTGATGTTATTAGCGTAAAAAGATATTACCTGCGGGCTGCTGAAGCCAAAAGCATCCTTATCGCCACTTACACGTGTAGACAGTACCTCTACCTTGCTCCTCTTGCCGTCGACAGAGTACCTTGCCAGGGTTTCTGATAGGAAAACCATCTTTCGTTTACTGGTATCACCATCTTCAAGGTCAACCGGTCGACCCATGAACCGGCTCGGGTAATCCCGCAGCCTGAGCTGCCCTTTGATATATACATCCGCCTGGAAACGGCTTACCTCGTTTTCATATAAGCTTCTTTTGTTAATGGCGTTTCTGATGATCGCATAAGCAGGATCTTCTCCATTCCTGACAGTTACTGCTGCCAGATTATACTGCTGCTCACTTAAGCTGAAGTTGACCTGCGCATCTGCGTCGCGAACAAGTATTTTCTGCTCAGCTGACTTATACCCTACATGCTGGCAGACCAGTACATATTCTCCCGCCGGTAAGATGAACGCGTATTCCCCAACGTTATTTGCGGATGTGCCTTTCGTTGTTCCTTTAACGATTACTGACGAAAATGGAAGCGGCACGTTTGCAGCGTCGGTAACAATTCCCGAGATCTTGCCGGCATTTGCAAGATGAAGAAAAGATAAGCAGAGGAGAACAAGGTATAACCGCATATACTTACGAAAATAAGTTGGTCGCTGCTAATAATAAAGCAAGTTTGGTGTCGGCATGAGGCAGTAAACAACTGATCAGACCAGGATATGGTGAAAGGGTAATTTCCAGACCTTATGGAGAGTTTTGAAGAGCCGGATGTGTTGCAATGCGAACAGCCGGAAATAGAAGGTCCCGGCCAACTGGCCAGGACACTACAGTTTCGTTAACATCGTCATAGCCGGAAGGCAGGTAGGCATGGAGATGCAGGTGCCTATTTGCCGCTTTGTTCAGCAGGTCTATCTTCGGGCCGTTCGAGGTCAGCATCGATCTTCTTTCCTTTGAGGTCGTCAGAATCAAATTCCGGCGTTGGAACCGGGCTGTTTTTACCTGTCCCTTCACCGGCCTTCTTATCTTTTTGTTGCTGCACCGGCTCGTCTTTATAATCCTGGTTATCGTTTGAAATTGGCATAGATTTTTTTTCTAAATGGGTACCAATACTGTGCCACCTGAATTACTGATCGGAGAGGCAGCTGATATCATCGGCAGGGAAAGAATTCAGTTGCTTGTTGCTCGTTGTGCAATGGGATTGCTGGCTCGCAGGCGGGTCGCTGATTTTTAAATGGCTGTTTTCGCTGGTTGCCACAAAGTGATGTAAGTAAAATAATCTGACAGAATCCACCACCAATGACCCCCAATAAATAGAAGCCGGGATGATAGCCCTGATTGGAGCGGCAGCCCCGACGTGCGATGGTGCCGTGTATAGCGAGGGCTACAGCGGAAAGCAGGACCAAAGCCGAAAATGGAACCTGGTGGCGAGCTCCTAAACCTTAAACCAACCGGCGCAGTAAACTGCCTGTTAACGCACCCATGCCACCGACTAACGCTCCTACAAGTGCAGTTATTAATACCAATGCAATTGCTGATCCTCCAAGCGGTAAAATCGAGGCTACTTTTGTTGCAAGCAGGTGCCCGTTTTGCTGATCGATAGAAAAGGATTGTACACCCCACAATAGAAAAAGTGCAAGGAAGCCCGCGAAAAACGCCGTAAATGGCTTCTGGTAAATACAAACTGCTACAATCATGGCGGCTATGGCAATGGTCCACCACGGGAAGAATAAACCCATGGCAAAGGCTAACAAAATGGTAAGTATTAGCGCTGCTAAAAATTTCATGATTGTTTGATTATGCTTTGGAGAAGGTTATGGTCCACCTGAGCTGATGATTTTTCTGCGGGGCCGCGCCTCGTGGCAGAAACAACAGCCTGTAATATTTACCCGCTGCCCAGGTGTCGATAAAGCTGTCGTAATACCGGCTGCCTGGATTGCCACTTTGCCCCCCGGGATAAACCCCATAAGCTTCAATTTCGTCGGTGAGGTGAACGATCATTCGCCAGCTTGGGCCATGATAAGGTTTTGTTGCATTGATGATATGCACACCGCCACCAATTGGTAAACTGTACCTCCCCAACGCAGGTATACGCAGCAAGTGCCTGATGGAGGTGTTTTTATATTCTCCCCAGGCAAGCTTTCCGGCTGCATTTAGACTATCCAGAAGTTTCACGGATTTCGTGAGCGCTTTGTGCACGGCATTACTGAGACCTTCTATTTCAAGCGTGCGAATATCGTCGGCGAATTGATATAAGGAGTCGCGGATGATACCTTCCAACACCGCGTTGTTATCGGGCCATTTCAGCGGCAACTTTGTTTGTGCAAACTCATCTTTAAAAATCGTTGACTCAAGGCTGTCCCACCAAACCTTAAACACCGTTGCACCCGTTTCATTGATATCGTTTCGGAGGTTCCAGCTTTTAAGCTGGTTTACATAGCCGGCTTCTGCCGAACTTAGCTTTGCAGGCTGCAGATACTTTAGTAATACCGGCCTTGCCATCTCTGCAAACACATTATAGTTGTCGGTCTGCAACTGTTTCATACTATCGGGGGTGATATTGACCATGTTGCCGAGTCTCCGATTTATGATCAACCCGCGATATGGGGTAAAACTTCCGCCGAGATAATACGGGTAACTGTCGTCGACGGGCAGCTGGTTCGCACTGCTCAAAAATCCCCGGGCCGGATTGACCATTGAGGGATTTTCGTTCATAGGGATATTGCCCTGCCACATGTACGAGCTATCGCTTCCGGGCATTACAAAGTCGCCCTGCCTGCGCCATTTA
>JASLBT010000080.1 GCA_030146445.1 Segetibacter sp.
GCGGGCACCTTTCTTCCTTCCCGGGTCCATACAAAACCGGCTTTAACACCGGGGTCGTCCACCGCGTTTGAATTCGCCGAAAAGTTGGCGATCAGCAGCAAAGGCGAAGCTTTATCGGCGTTGGCTGGAAGATAAATCAATAGATCCATCTTGTGGTCGGCCGTGTCTTTCGTAAAGTAAACAGTTACCTGTTTCCGCAGGGCTTTTCCGTTAAAGGCCGGGGTCCCCTTATCAAAAACATCAAATGACATGCCCTTCGGGCGCGGGGGTACTTTGCCAAACTGGTGCTCTTCAAAAAGCTTTACGATCTCTGGGCGGCGATGTTGCACCCAGGATTTTGCATCTTTAACTTTGGTCCCGTTTCTCAGTGTAAATAAGTCTGGCAAGGTGTATTTGCCCGTAAGTTCTTCTTCATAGTTTATCGGGAACCCGGCGGAGGTTTTGGGTAGATTCTCCTTTTGCGCCAAAAGCGAGTTGGTGGCGAAAACTGAAATTAAAAATATCGCTTTCTTAAAAGTAAGCTGCATGCAATCGTTTAGTTTGATGAAGACCCCAATTTATAGAAATTTAAAGTAAGGAGATATTCTCAGATGTAGTGGACAAAAAGGGATACTAACGTAGAGCTAAGTAAGCGCTTTTTTTCAGGAGGATTTACGCGGTTGAATGTAGGCCAAAGGCAACTGTTGGATATGCGAATCGCAATGCTTCAACGAAGACCACCCCCATAGAAGATAATCGATGAGCCATTCTTTTTTTTGGGGACGGGCTGTTGGGTAAAGATTTAGGTCCCGTTTGCCAGTTTGTTGAACGCGGGTATCACTCTCTAGTACGGTGCGGATACTACGCGGCGAACACGGTGACCCGGGATTACTGTTCAATAATCGCAAGTGGTGAAACAAGGCAGTAAAAGCAAAAGAACTGTCGGTATCACGTTTACTAACGGATTTGCAACTACTTACGACCTGCTAAGTTTAAAAAGAAGGCAGAGATTTCCGGTATTTTGTCGGTATTGATATAGTCAGCCTTGTATTCGACAAATTGTTTCCACGCGGCTGCTTTGTCGGGAGCGTTCCAGAAGCGAATCGGTTTATTTAGGGAATGCGCTTTACGCACAAGGGTGTGTATAATCGTATTTTCTTCCGGGTCAGGACTACCCTCTCCGTCCCATTTCGAGTAGCGTCGGAAATTATCGCTGAACAGTGCAATCCTGCTGAGCGATCCGCTGGTATATTCCTTATTAGGGTTGCCATCAAACCAGATAAAGGGTGGATAGCCCGTAAATGTGGCTATCTCGGGTTGATTGCCTGTGATCACCACTTTAAGATTCCTGGTTTCCGTTAAGTTTTTGTATTGGTTTAGTACCGCTACAATCCTGGCTAAGGTGGGTACCGCTGCCGTTTTTATATCGACCAACAGGAGTAATGTTTTAGAACGATCACCATAAGCATATCCATCATTTCGTTGCACTACGTGTTGAAGTGGCTCCAGGTATAGCGACTGCAAGGTCCTGCCCCGTGCCGTGTCGGTAAGATTATGGGCGACATATAAGGTAGTATCTATCAAAAAAACATCAGCTTCAATTGAGCCGAAGCCCGCCCGGTAGGCGTTCCAAAAAGGAAGAGCATGATTATAATCGTTGTGCGCATGAGCATTTGAGGCAGTATATGCATGCTGTGCTGTTGCACCGGGAATACCTGTCAACCATATAACCGCCACGGGAATTAAAAATAGCAAGGTTTTATTAAGCGGTCTGGTCACGAGTGCTGGTTTTGGTTGTTTCATGAAATCATTTAAGGCTTAGCTTAACGAGCACCGGAAAATGATCGGATGGAAACTTGCCATGGTAAGTATCGGTTAAGATTCCCCACCTGCTGACCGTAAACCGATCGTTAACAAATATATGGTCGATGATATCGGTGCTTTGTTTTGCTGCGCCAAACGCGTTGAATGAAGCACTGTTCACATACGGATGTTTCACCTGCTTGTACGAGTCCTTCAAAAAACCGGAATTAGCCAGTTGGAGATACCATTCGCTTTGCTGCGTACCGTTAAGGTCTCCCGTGAAAATAACCGGCTCGTTGCCAGCAATGGATTTGATTTTCTGCAGAATGAGCTTACTGCTTTCTTTTCGCGCCTGTACTCCCTGGTGATCAAAATGGGCATTGAAGAAGTAAAACTTTTTACCGGTAGTAATATGTTGCAGGTATAACCACGAGCAAATGCGATTACAGCACGTTGCATCCCAGCCAAGTGATGGCTTTTCCGGAGTTTGTGACAGCCAGAAATCACCTTTGTTCAGAACCTTAAAGGAATCTTTCCTGTAAAATATTGCCGCGTGCTCACCTTTTTCTTTGCCATCGTCGCGGCCGGCACCATAACGGCTATATTCAGGCAATGCTTTGCTGAGGTCGTCCAATTGGTTCTTCAAGCCTTCCTGTGTGCCCAAAAGGTCGAAGTTGTGAAAACGGATCAGTGATGCCACCACAGGTGCCCTGGTCGCCCATAGGTTGCCTGAGTCCCGCGGATTATCAAACCTGATGTTGTAGGAGCCGGCTGTAAGCTCCTGTCCCTGTATATTGTTGAGGATACCGAACACCATAACAATGAGAGAAAGCATCCGATCAGACATATGACTACATGTTTGCTTAAAGTATGTAAGGGATGACACAAAGAAATACAATCTAACGACATTCCAGGGCTAAGTTTATGTTGCTTAAAGAACCGTTGAGTTATCCTTACCTGTCTGCAGGGTGTCCAGGAAAGGGTCCGCGGTGGTCATTCGACTTGACCCTAAAGTTTGCTTTAGTGAATGCTTAGAATAACAAGACGCCTGGGAGACAGGCGATCAGAATTGCCGTGTAGTCGTTAACATGAGCGGTAAGCTTCGGCGTTATCGTACAGCGAGGCTGGAAAGTTGAATACCGTAAGCAGGTGGTGCCGTAACCGATATTCGACTAAGCTGGT
>JASLBT010000081.1 GCA_030146445.1 Segetibacter sp.
GAAAGCGTTTGTTCGAAGATCTTGCCTGATTGTTGCGCAAAAAATTGCCATAATGTTTGCCTTTCATCCATGCAGACTGGTTTTGTACAGTGTAAAGGCGGCCATTAACCGCGCTATGTCAAAATGTTTTGTTATGCCTGACTTTACAATGGTACCAGTCGGATCTCCCGGATGTTGACCGGACGATAGCAGTTCCACGGCTGACCATAGGGTTGTGCCCAGGTTCATTGCAGTGCCATTTCCGCGCAGCTCAGTAAGCGGCAGGAGTTCGAAAATGTCGTCGAGTGTGAGCGCATGAAGTTCTAACGACAGCCGGTTGTTGTTTAGAAATCCGTTAACAAACTCATTTGCCGGCTTAAAAAGCAGATCGGCGGGGCGGCCGGTCTGTACGATTACGCCTTTGTCCATCAGGCAAATGCGGTCGCCGAGTTCAAAGGCTTCCTGTACATCGTGTGTAACCAGAACTACGGTCTTCATCCTGAATTCTTCAAGTTCACGAAATTCTTTTTTTATTGCAGTGCGCGTGACCGGGTCGAGTGCACCAAAGGGTTCGTCCATTAGTAAAACCGGCGGATCGGCTGCGAGCGCCCGGGCCAGTCCGACCCTTTGCTGCTGCCCTCCACTGAGTTGGCCAGGGTATAATCGTGCATATTTGGCGGGTGGAAGATGGAGTTTTTCCAGCAGCTCAAAGGATCGCTGTTCTATCCGCTGTTTGTTCCATTTTAATAGCGCTGGTACAATGGCGATGTTTTCAGCAACCGTATAATGGGGAAAAAGTCCGTTGTGCTGTAATACATAGCCAATGCTTCTTCTCAGGCTTTCCGGCTGCTGAACACCAATGTCTGTACCGTTTACTTCAATTTTGCCCAATGAAGGTTCAACCAGTCGGTTGATCATACGCAGCGTAGTGGTTTTGCCACAGCCACTTGTGCCGAGTAAAACCATATTCTCCCCTTCCTTTACTTCGAAGGAGATGTTGTTCACAGCGCGGTTTCTGCCGTACAATTTGCTTACCTCTGCTAACTTTATCAACCTCGATCATTTGTCTAGTTTCATAAATAGGTTATTAAGCGACTCTGAATATAGCGGATGAGCGAACATCATTTCACGGATGCTTTCAGCGGTGATGCCGCCGGCCATCGCAAGTTGTAAAACCGACATGATTTCACCTCCTTCGGTACCGATGATGGCCGCGCCAAGAATTTTCCTGCTGTCGCGATCAACTATTGCTTTCATCATGCCGCGGGTATCGCCCATTTCAATTGCCCTGGCAACGTGCTCCATAGGTATGATAGCGACCTCAATGTTCAAGCCTAATTTGATCGCTTCCGTTTCGGAGAGACCTACACGGCCGAGTTGGGGATCGGTGAACATACAGTAAGGAACCACCCTGTTTTTGATGGAGACCTTCCCGCCTTGTAGTATGTTTTTCCAGAGCACTATATGATCATTGTAGGCGACATGCGTGAATGCCGGGCCACCCTTAACATCGCCGATCGCGTATACGCCTGGCTGTGAGGTTTCAAGGTATTCATTTACTTCTATGAAATTTCGTTCGTTTAGGGTAATGCCTGCTTTCCCGGTACCAAGTTCAGCTGTCTCGGGGGTACGTCCGGTTGCCAAAAGAACATGGGAGCAATTGACTTCGATAGTTTCCTTTCCATGTTCAATAACTGCCGTGATCCCAACTCCCGCTCTGGAAAACCTTGCTGGCGTGGCACTTTTGTAAAAAGTAATACCCTCGGTTGCAAGGACATCTTCGAGGCATTCGGCAACATCGCGATCTTCTTTCGGCAGCAGCTGGGCCGAAGCCTCTACCATTGTAACCCTGCTCCCGAAGCGAAGGAACATCTGTGCAAACTCAAGTCCGATATAGCCGGCTCCAATTACCAGCAGGTGTTCGGGAACTTCTGCAATGTCCAGGATTGTCGTGGCGGTTAAATACGGAATTCCGGGCAGCCCGTCAACATCCGGAATACGTGTACTCGTTCCGGTATTGATGAAAATTGATTCTGCCGTGATCGCGTAAGGTTCCGCACCATCTCTTACGATCTCTATTATTTTCGGACCGGTAAACCTGGCAGCGCCATACAGGATCTCCAGGTTTGGTGTTTTCTCCAATCCCTTTTCCGCGCTGCTCCTAAACCGGCTCACGATCTCGTTTTTGCGGCGAAGTATTGCGGGCATATCAATTCGAAAAGAGGGTATGTTAACCCCAAGTTTATGGCTTTCGGCTGCAAGGCGTGCAATCTTTGCAGATGCAATCAGGGTTTTAGTGGGTGTACATCCGTCGTTGATACAGGTACCGCCAATCCAGCGTTTCTCGACGAGGGCGGTGCTCCAGCCTGCATTTGCAAGCTTTTTGGAAAGCGGAGTTCCAGCCTGTCCTGAACCAATGACTATTGCATCGTATTTTTTCATGTAAACTTATTGGCTAATCCGTACACCTTTCCAAAAAGCAATATATCCTTTGATATTTTCCGCGGCAGGCTTTGGCTCGGGGTAATACCATGCTGCATCCTTATTAACGTCGCCATTTACTTCTATCGAATGGTAGCACGCTTTTCCTTTCCACGGACAATGCGACCGGGTTGGAGACGGCCGCAAATATAAAGGGTTGACCGACCCTGGCGGAAAATAGTGGTTGTTCTCTACTACAATGGTCTCATCACTTTCTGCAATCAACACGTCGTTCCAATATGCTCTCATAGGCGGTCGTTATCAATGTTTTGTAAGATTAATCCGCTTAGAACAGCAATAACGGTCAATTAGTTTTTAAACTTAGCATATAACCTTGCATAATGGCGTTATATCAGGAATTAATTCTTACAATAAGCATTTCTGGTTTGATTTTTATGCTTCTTCAAACTGGTGTTTCTACGTATTTTCTAAGTAAATTTCATAATGAACATTATTAAGCAGCCCTTCCTGGTAAAGTTTTCATTGGTATTGTTTTGCCTGATTGCTTTTTCTTTTATTATCTATATTGGCCAGGACGTCATTGTTCCATTCGCATTTGCAGGGTTGCTGGCGGTCTTGCTGCTGCCGTTTAACCGGCTTCTGGAAAGAAAGGGACTTGGTCGTGTTTCGGCCACATTAATCTCGCTAACCATATTTTTCATTGCCCTGATCATAGTCGTTTACTTCCTGTTTACGCAAATAGCCAGTTTTCTCGACGATTTTCCAACGATCGAGAGAAAACTCCAGCACCACGCCAATACTGCACAGCGTTGGATCAGTCAGAATATGCACCTGAGCAAAAGAGACCAAAACGAAGTGATTAAAGAAAGTACTGAGCAGATTAAGGAAGCAAACGGGGGCGGCGGGTTGATTGGACAAACTTTTTTATCTGTAACCGAATTCCTGCTGGTTATCGTTTTGTTGCCCATATATTCATTTTTGATCCTTTACTATCGCGACATGATCCGCCAATTCCTGATTGAGCTTTTCCAGGACGGCCATCGGGAAAAGGTGGTAGAAGTTATCAAGGAGTCGCGGGTTATTGTATACAATTATATGCTGGGTCTCAGCGTGGAAATGGGTATAATCACCATTATTAATACCCTTGGCTTTTTACTCGTAGGCATAAAATACGCCTTTTTCCTAGGTTTGCTTGCCGCCATTCTTAACCTGATCCCCTATGTGGGTATGCTCATCGCGTCCATATTTTGTGCGCTGGTTACCTTAACCACTTCGAATAATTTATCAGACATCATATGGGTATTAGTAGTGCTGACAGTTGTCCAATTTTTCGACAACAACATCATTATGCCGAAAATCGTTGGTTCAAAAGTAAAGATCAACGCCCTTGTAACTATCCTCGGGGTAATCATCGGCGGAGCGCTTTGCGGCTTTTCAGGCATGTTTTTATCCATTCCGCTGATTGCTATTCTGAAAGTGATCTTCGACCGCGTAGACGAAATGAAGCCCTGGGGTAAAATGATGGGAGATGAAATTACTTACCTCAACCGCGGTAAGCTTTATCGCCGTTATGCTGAAATGCGAAAGAAAAGAGACGCCCTCGGCACGACTCCCAGGATTATACCCCAACCGGAAAACCATAATTTCAACTGACTCTTGTTAGTGTTATCAAAGCTCCACTAAAAGCTGTTCTCCTTTTTCCTGCGACATTTCGTATGTTCAGCTAGCTCATACACGCTTCAGGCTGTTTTAAGCCACGGCTAAAAATTTTTAGGCTACATTAGTCCCGTCTTTCTGCTTCTTTGTTAACGGCTTCTATTCAAAGTTTCCAGGTACCCGAACAAGCTTACGGCCAGAGGTTATACTCCGGTAACGAGAACAAATCGGCGCAGGGGACTAACATTTTGTACCTTTTATGTAACCAGATTATTATGGAGGGGGCTCAACAAATAAGTGAACTTTCAGCAGCGGCAAAAAATGATGGAGTCAGCTTTGGGCCCCACACCAGATCACAGCACCCTCGCCTTTACGGAAAATGGGAATGGAAAGTTCAGGAGCCCACTATTTACTGTAGTACCGGATTACTGCAACTTTACGGAATACCCCCGGATGGAGAGCACTGGTTAAGCTCCACAACTTTTATGGAGCTTGTGCATCCGGATTACCGCGACTTATTTGATCAGCAACTTTCCATTGCCAGGCAATCCGGTGAAACCGTTTTTGAGTACAAGATTATCACGTCGGCTGGGGAGGAAAAAACGATCAATTGCTGGACGGGGAGAATTGATGAACCGGGAGAGCCGCTCACGATCGAAGGAAATTGCTGGGATGTTACGCATATAAACAAGTCGGCTACGGCCAATGATCAGCTAATCCCGTCGCATCCTCATACGGAGTCCGTCGCCAAACTTGCAAGCTGGCAATGGCACCCGGCACTACACGAACTTACATTATCCGCAAACTTTTTTGCCTTACTCGATATTAACCCGGATGAATTTGAAATGAGTTACGAGAACTTTGTTTCGCTGATTCATATCGAGGACCGGTTTAAAATGTTGCCCGTATTTGAACAACCTGCAGACCGAAACGGGGCTGTTGAACTCAGGATGGCGAAAAACACGACCAGCCAGGTTCATGTAAAATGCATTTACGAGTCGATTGAAACCGCTTTGGGAGATAAGATAGTCCTCGGAACACTGCAGGATATCACAGATGAAGTTGAATTAAGGCGGGAGCTGGAGGAAAAAAAACTATTTGCCGAACTGCTCTTCGATACTAGTATTGACCTGATTTCGGCTTACGATAAAAAGTCGCAGATCATCGCCTGGAACAAAACCTGCGAAGAAAGGTATGGGATTAAAAAAGAGGACGCGATTGGTAAAGAGGT
>JASLBT010000100.1 GCA_030146445.1 Segetibacter sp.
CCCCAATTCCGTCCCATCCGGTTATTCCAAAAGCCTCAGCAGCGATGCGGCAGCGGAAACCCACCTTAATTTTGTGTCGTCCAATTGTCCTTTAGCAGTTCTGAAAAACCATATCCAACTATCTAAAACCACCGTGTTGCCATTGATAAATCAGTTGCGACCAAAACACAAAAAATTGATCCCGCGTAAATGCGGGATTTTTGTTTTCTACAAGGCTCAACTTTCCTCCACTTCGCTAATCCGCAATCCGCAATCCGCAAATCCGGAAATCGCAATACATAACTACTCAACTTATCAACCCTATCAAATTTTCAACTTTCCTCTACTTCGCTAATCCGCAATCCGCAATCCGCAAATCCGGAAATCGCAATACATAACCACTCAACTTATCAACCCTGTCAACTTTTCAACTTTCCTCTACTTCGCTAATCCGCAATCCGCAAATCCGTAATCCGCAAATCCGTAATCCGCAATTCGCCAATCCGTAATCCGGGGTCATTGTACTGCTGTAATGGAAAGAGGCTACCTCAAGCCATTGAGACAGCCTCTTTTTTGTAAGTATCGTCGTTATGTTATGCGGGTTCAGTAGTTCTTGCCCGCAGGTGAGGTTTGCTCGAAGTAATTAATTCTTTGACCACGGTAGCTGCCAATTGCTTTGCATCATAGCTTCTGAATTCTTCAGCCAAACGGGTGACATTGTTTTTGTACTCCGGGTTGCGGAAGATTTCATCTACTGCTTTGCGAAGCTGATGTGGTATCGGCGTTTCGGTTTTAAGGTTTATTCCCAATTTAAAATAACCAACCCGTGCGCAGATCTCGCTTTTGCCTTCATGCACCCCGGCTACAACCATCGGCAACTCATGTTCAATTCCGAGTAATGTGCCGCCGTATCCCCCGTTGGTAATGTATACGTCTACATAGGGCATCACTTCACTAAATGGAATGAAGTCTTCGATGATCACATTTTCATTCGCATATTCAGCACGAAGTTCCGCTGTGCACGACCCACCTGTCGCCACAATGACCAGCGCCTCAGTGTCCCTGAATGCCTCGAGGGTGGGCTTGATTAATTTCGTTACGTCTTTCTCAGCCGTGCCTTGTGTAACCAGGATCACCCTTTGATATTGATTCAAACGCTCATCAAACCACGGCTTTGCTGTGGAAGGAGCAGAATAAGGCAGCAGTGGACCCGCAAAATGTACCTTGGGGTTTATGTCACTACGCTTGTACTCAAAAGAAGGAGTAGCGCTTTGGAGCAACACCGATGTTTTGTCGAGGTTGAAATCGAAAACATTTTGTCCTTCGTAGGTTAATCCATAAGTGGAACAAACTTTTTCCAACACTTTGTTGGAAGGTTTAAACAGGATGTTTGCTGCAACCCAGCGCAGTGCTGCTTGTTTCAACTTCCCGAAAATAGTATAAGATGGTTCCATGCCCAATCCATAAGGTGCCAAATCCTTCGATGTTTCCATTAAGGGAACAATACCCATTGCAATAGTGGGGATCCTCATTTTTTGTTCAACGAATGCAACGGCTGTAAATGCACAGTCTGCAATCATAAGGTCGAAAGGGAAGGTGCGGTGAATAGCCTGGATGTCCTCGAAATATTCAGGAGCCCTTTCAATGAAAAAATGGGTGAGGTCGAAATTAAGTTTCGCGACCATACTCTTTGCTTTCAAACGTCCGGGGAAAAGTTCATTTACGTTTTCAGCTGTAACGTTGAGTGCTTTAACCAAAGGAAAATGTGGTATGTCGAGCTTCTTTAATTTTCCTGCGTATTCTTTTGACGTATACCACCTGACGTCGTACCCAATACTTTTAAGATGAACTGCGATACCGGTTAATGGATTGAAGTGGCCGTCGGCCGGAACACAGGCAAAGAGTATTCTTCTGCCGTTTGTAGTGCGTTTAATTTCCGCTATTTGTTGATCGATAATATTGTTCATGTTGTTTGTTTTTAACGAGAACAAATCTATATCGGCCCTACAGACACATTTATGTATTTCCGTTCCGACTTACGAATTGTATGTATGAATTGAATGAATCAAAGGATCAATAGCGCAACACGGCGATAGCTTGTTCAACCCATACTATACATGCGATGCTTTGGCCGAAATACGCTTATACCAATGAATAAAATTCACACGTTTATGTGATGTGCAACCCAAATTAAATTTGTAAATCAAACATCAACGTCGGTTAATAAAAAGCAGTTTTTTGGCGCCGGCTTGTGAATATCTATTAAGCGCCGGTTGTGTCACTCACTTGTACAGAATAACTTTATTCGCCGGGGATATTAGCAGAATCCTATAATACACCGCAGTAATGAAGATTTCTGAATAACGGAACCTGAAGGGCTTTTACGCTGGGAGTTCACATAACTGGAGAGGCCTTTGAAAGATGTTAAGAACCAGACGCGGAGTAGATGAATACGGGCCAGGGTTGTTCTATAAAATTGAAAACGATATCACAATAAGATTTCGACAATTCAATAGAATGAAAATTCTTTTCCATAAAACGTCATAATTAAAATAAGAAATTGTAAAAGATGGTGCAAACGGGGGAGTGCGATTATCTGAAGGGATTGCTAAATGATTTCTCAAAAAAGATCGATGCATGTAATGCGGAGGAATGGTATGTGGCTCCCGAGCCAATACGCAGTGGCAGACAACGACGACGAAACAGCATTACTTAGCTGATACGAAAGCAAATTTTAATCATACGCAATAAACTGACAGGCGGCACCGAAAGGACAACCACTTTTATGGTTGCACCGGGCTGGTTGGCAATGCCCTGATATCCGGTTCAGTGATCTTATAACCGTCCTCTAGCTGCCAATTTCTTGACTGTACAACCTCTGTAAGTATTGTGCGCATTTGATCCGCGGCAATTTTTGGTAAGTGACTTTTTATGGCAGCCAACTCCACCTGCTTTTTCCCATTGGCCTGTATGCGGGTGAGATCATCACGGCTCAACAGGTTGAAGATGCCCTCGTCGAAATTATAGTAGAGGTAGTCGGGTTCTATACTCAGTATCTCCGGCTCGGGAAAGGAAACCATCTTGATTTTACAGTTTTGTTCGTCAACTTCCCATACACATTTCTGAAAGTCGTAGCCGACCAAAACTTTTGCTTTTATAATAACCAATGCGCGTTTGGTGGAAGGAATAAATCCGAATACCTTTTTGGTCTCTTCGAAATTGTACAATTCATTAAAATGACCCTCGGCAAAGACAATTTTAAAAACTTTTCTCATACTCTCCACAACGGTATGAGAGTTTTCTTTTACAACCGTCTGCTTATTTTTACTGGCGAGCTTCCAGATCAAAAACATAATGACCGCCCCAAGCAAAAGTCCGATGATTAATAGCCCCATATTATCTGATGTAGTATTTTGTTTAGACCCGCTGGCATAAATCAGTATAATTGCTACAACAATTAAAATTACTCCAGCGATCCACTTGATGTTTTTAAACCTTTTGGCTACAGAAAGCATTTGAAGTATATCTGATTTAAGGATTAAACTGAATGAATACAAAACTGGTGCCCACTACTGAACTGCTGCTGGCACAATATTGATCTCAAGAAATTAGCATTACGATGTTGACGTTTTTAAAACAAGTGAAGATTGCGATATGGTGGTAAACTATAAAAACACAGGTTGGGAGGTAATTACGCAAAGGGCACATGGCGTATTGGCTGCACAGGTAGCAATGCATTGGAAGGAAAAGGAACGCCCGGAACGATGGATGGAAACGCTGATCGCAATTGCCGATCATGATGAGGCAGAGGTCGAACTTGATGGCGAGAATTTGCTTACGGAAACGGGCGGACCACTAAATTTTTCAATGAAGCAGTTTGATGAAAAGCACTGCGAACAAATGGCCATGCTTACCATTACAAAAAGCCGCTATATCGCTTTGCTCGTTTCAATGCACATGGACTTTCTGTACCGGAAAGAAGAAAAACAAAACAGCCGGTTACACAAGTTTTTAGAACACCAAAGAAAACTCCGGTCATCCTGGGAGAAAGAACTTGGCCTTGAAAAAGAACAAGCGGAAAGAATTTACTACCTGCTGGAATGGGCCGACGCATTTTCACTTTTGCTTTGCCAACAACAGGTGCAGCCACAACAAAGAGGTATTGAGATCAGTACGGGACCCGATGGAAAAATTTACCAACTGATCCAGCTTGAAGACGGGGTACTTACTGTAGATCCGTGGCCATTCGAACCCGACAAGTTTACTTTAACCTGTGAGTCGCGCGAGATCGAACAACTGCATTTCAGCAGTTCAGCCGAGTTTAGAAAAGCTTTTATCGAAGCAACCGTAAAAGAACAGGTATGGCATATTGCCAAAAGGACCGTAAAAAAACCGGCAAAAGTTTAGCAGAAGCAAGGCAGCTAAACAACGTACTCTCCGGTTAGAAACAGCATCGGTGACCAACGGTCCCTTACGTAATAACGACAACCTTCTTCTACCAGGGAATACTCCGGCACGTTATTGCGGGGCATCTAACTCCTATTATATTTTAACTTCCACCGTTGTTGCAAGCCTAATCCCGCTCACTCATTGCTTCTTTTAGCTTCTGCTCATTATCAATGTCTTCCTGTGAAATTGGCTTATCGTCACCAGGCTCGAATGGGTTACGCACGGGCAGCGGCTCCTGGCTTTGTGCCTGCTGGTTTGAAGAGCCACTTTGCGTTTGATCTTTGTTATCTTGGTTCATAAATCTTTTTTGTAAATAAAGGCAAATGTGAGACCAGCTAAAACCCAGTAAACTGGCGCAGGAAACCTTCATTTTTTTATAAAGCGTAACCACAACTCCACATCCGGGCGATTGGTTTGGGACATATTGCACCAAAAACAGTAGAATAATCACCGGAGCCGGTTGGCATTATTACTGCTTTTGGTTTTATAAAACGTATGCAAAATGCCATATTTTCAATTCGACCTTACCGGTATCAGAATATGTGGGTATTCGATGATGAACGGGTCGGACTGGTTAAAGAACCATTTGTAATGGGGATTCCCGAGATCATCAATAAAGCAGTTGCTCACCTGCCCAATCCCGAGGCTGGCTTCACCGTTTTATTCAACAATACTGGTTTGCCATCAGCTGACGTGGTCTTGAAAAAACTTGACGTGGAGTCGGGCGGAACGTGGTACGAACAAGAGGGAACCGGCCTGAAGGGCTGGCTATGTCCGGCGCTGTTTAAATATTATCCGGAAGCACCTGAAAAGCTGTACATAAAGATCTCGGAATAAACACACGTATACTTTGGCAACGTTGACGGAATAATACTATACCCGGAGAACTTGTGTACCGCAGCAGACCTCAGGGTTGAAGCAAGGAAACGGGTGGTTTCAACTGTTCAAATAAATAAAAAGAAATAGCCGGCAATTTGCCGGCTATTTCTTTTTATTCGAATTACGAACTGGTTGTTATCTAGTGCTTTTGCCAAACACAAGTAAAACCTGCTCACCTTGCTTTAAACGCAATTGGTTGTTGGTAACGTCGTAGCTATCTGCACGGCGTAAACGATCCAGGTAAGCTGATTGATCAAATCCACCATGACACTGAATGTTGGTTGACGGAGTAAGTTCATTGAAATGCAAAGTACTTCCTTCAACTTTTATCGTACCCATGATGTTGTTGCAACCTGTGTAGCCGGTAAAACTTCCATTCTCAATAAACATATTAAGTTTTGGCATAACGAACGGATTACCGTTAACCGCCATAAATATATTTGAATTGTTGGCTGATGTACCGCTTGCATCTGTTGCGTCGCTGCCCATACCTGTGGAATTATTCATCATATTGCCACCAGTTGTTGCACTTCCTGTCGCTGAACCGGTAGAACCCATTGTGCTACCTGTGCCTGTTGAACCAGTTGTTCCTGAACCTGTAGAACCCATTGTGCTACCTGATCCTGTTGAACCAGTTGTTCCTGAACCTGTAGAACC
>JASLBT010000129.1 GCA_030146445.1 Segetibacter sp.
GAAAGGCAAAGTGAAACTCACAGGCGACGGGCAAGTTGAGGCACATTATGCTGCAATACTGAATAACGATGGCAATGGCTTTGAACTGGAAGCAGGTGAAGACACCGTAATGTTGGTTGGCAGCGGCACTCCCCTCAATGAGCCTGTTGCATCACACGGACCATTCGTGATGAACAACCAAACCGAAATAATGGAGGCATTCCGCGACTACAAAATGGGAAAAATGGGTGTCCTCATCGAAGATTAACCAGAACAAATTACTTATATAAATTTCTAACTATTAAAAAAGCAAAAAATGGCTACTTACAAAATTGACCCTGTACACTCCGAAATTACTTTTAAAATAAAACACCTGATGATCTCTACGGTTACAGGAAGTTTTAAAAAGTTTGATGCAACATTAGAAACCAATTCGTCCGACTTTACCGACGCGACAATCAGTTTTGAAGCTGATGTAGATAGCATTGATACCGGAAACGAGCAACGCGACGCACACCTGAAGGGCGACGACTTCTTCAATGCCGGGCAACATCCAAAACTATCCTTCACCTCTACCCATACTGAAAAACTTTCCGACGAAGAATACAAAATAACCGGCGATCTCACCATTCGTGATATCACCAAACCCGTTGAACTGAAGGTGGATTACAACGGAACAGTTATTGACCCATGGGGCCAGGAAAGACTCGGCTTTGAGATCAATGGTAAAATAAACCGCAAGGAATTTGGCCTGACCTGGAGTGCGCTCACGGAAGCTGGCGGAATGGTTGTTTCCGACGACGTGAAGCTCCAACTGAACGTTGAAATGGTTAAACAAGCTTAATCAAACAAACTCTTCCGGATGGCAGTGCAAGCTGCCATCCATTTTTTATCTACAGCTACTATGCAAAAAGCACTTTTCCCCGCAGCTGACCGCGGTATAAAAGACCTTGGTTGGTTATTGAGCAAGTTTACATTCAGCTTCTCTTCATATCGAAACCCAACCAAAAATGGTTTTGGGCTGTTGAAGGTTTTTAACGACGACCGGGTGGATGCCGGTAAAGGTTTTGGCTTGCACGCCCATGGTAATATGGAAATCATCAGCGTGATGTTGCAGGGAAAAATGAGCCATAAAGATAGCATGGGTTACAACGAAGTGGTGGAGAAAGACAGTGTTCAGATCATGAGTGCAGGTTCAGGACTGCGACACGAAGAATACAATGTAGGTGACGACAACGTAAAGTTTCTACAGATTTGGATCGAGCCAAAGCTGCAAAATATTTCACCGCGCTACCAGAAGCGCTACTTCCCGCGTGAGAACAGGATCAATAAGCTGCAAACAATTGTTAGTAATGAAGAAGGGGCCGAACATTGCTGGATAAACCAGAACGCCAGGCTTAGTCTCGGCTATTTTGAAGCGGGCCAAACGGCTAATTACTCGCTCAACCCAACCAATAAGTGTGTTTTTGTGTTTGTTACCGAGGGTGAAGTTAGTGTTGGTGGTGAGCGGCTTTCAACCGGGGACGGGCTGGGTGTGTGGGAAACGGATCAGTTCGACATTTTAACCGAAACCGGGGCATCCTTTATTGTTGTAGAGGTTCCGGTTAATCATTAGTACCCCGCATTTCATTGGTGAGGTGCTCAGCCGAATAAAGAATTAAAAGTACAAGAGTGCGACGCAAGTAAAGCTGAAAAGATAATCAATGCCCGGTCCATAAAAACAAATATTGTCTCCGGTGAAGTTGTTTTTTTGGTAGTCGGCAGTGGAATGAAAATTTGGCTCCGCTTGTGCTTGACCCTCCCCAAAGCTTTGGGGATTTGGCGGGTCACTCACTTGTACCGCATAGCGCTGTTCACCAGGTTGAGGAGCTTAACCATAACATTAACCTTCAATTCAAAAAGGAAGTTAGATAACAACATAACCGTTCTGGTTGCTGGCATTGTTTTAAAAGGTAGTTTGCGTATTTGTGTGTCCGCGTTGTGAAAGTCGACAGGTGATTTTAGAAAATTTGGCTGCGTTGCAGGGCATCGATCATTATTAAAAGAACTATGAATATTGAGATTGTTTCGGGAAGTCCAAGGAAGGAGAGCACTACATTCAGGCTGGCTATTTTTTTACAGGAGCAGTTAAGGCAGAAGACAACACACCAGGTCGGCATTTTAGACGTGCGCGAGTGGAATTTCCCCACCCTGCAGGAAGAAGTGTATTCGTCAGAACAAAAAACGCCGGATCACTACAAGCCACTTGCCCGTCGCATGTTTGCCGCAGATGCATTTATTTTATTGACCCCCGAATACAACGGCAGCTATACCCCGCCACTCAAAAATCTTTTCGATCATTTTCCAAAACAGTTGCACAAACCTTTTGGCATCGTAACGGCGTCGACCGGTTCACTTGGTGGCATAAGAGCGGCGTTGCAGTTGCAGTTACTCATATGTGCACTATTTGGTATACCTAGTCCCTACATGCTCATTACGCCACAGGTAGATAAAAAGTTTGATGCGTCCGGCAACCTTATCGACCTGTCGTTTACCAACGCTGTCAACAGCTTTGTTGCCGAATTTCTATGGCTTGCTGAGAAGCTAAAAACGCCCTAGCTTGTCTTTATAGATTGATATATAACATTTACAAAGGAATATTCTTAATACCTTCGCGGCTTCTTTTTTAAAACCTTCCATGAGCGACGAAATAAAACATGAATGCGGCCTCGCATTCATCAGGTTGAGGAAATCGTTTTCGTATTATCTGCAGCAATATGGTACCGTAATGTATGGCTTGAACAAGCTGTACCTGCTTATGGAAAAACAGCACAACCGTGGCCAGGACGGCGCCGGGCTTGCAGCGGTAAAGCTGAATGTTGAGCCGGGTTATCCTTTTCTGCACCGGATAAGAAGCAACGCCAACCAACCTATAGCCGACCTGTTTGCAACCGTGGGAAGGGAAATGAATGAGCTTGAAAAGTACCAGCCCGATATTCAAAAACATCCTGGTTTGCTGAAGGGTCACCTGCCGTTTTTGGGTGAACTGCTTTTGGGTCATCTTCGTTATGGCACCCAGGGACGTAATAACGTTGAATTTTGCCATCCATTTATTAAGCGTGACACCATACCTGCCCGCAACCTTGCACTTGCCGGCAACTTCAACCTCGTAAATACCGACGAGCTTTTTGACCTCATCAACTTCGATCCGGGAGAATTCTCCAAGCAGAGTGATCTCGCCGCGATGATCGAAGTGATCCACCACTTTCTGGTTAAGGACGACGGCGCAGGGCAACACGACCTCGACGTGGCCTCAGTTCTCCGCAAGTCGGCTTCCCTGTTCGACGGTGGTTACACCATCGGCGGGCTGATCGGCAACGGCGACAGTTTTGTATTGCGCGATCCGCACGGGATCCGGCCTGCTTACTATTACATCAACGACGAGGTGATTGTGGCTGCAAGTGAAAGGGCAGCGATCCGCACGACCTTCAACGTAGGCGAAAATGAAGTGTTGGAACTTATGCCGGGCAGTGCATTGCTGGTGAAAGATGACGGTTCATATACCATTGAGCAGGTTCTTGACGCAAAAGAGCGACGGGCCTGTAGTTTCGAACGGATCTATTTTAGCCGTGGCAGCGACGAAAAAATTTATCGTGAGCGGATCGCACTGGGTCACCACTTGAGTAAACCCGTTTTAGAGTCCATCAATCACGACCTTAAAAATACCATATTCTCGTACATACCCAATACTGCTGAGATTGCTTTTATAGGCCTTTGTAAAGGGATGGAAGATTACCTGAACCAAACCAAGGTGCAACGGATCCTGAGCTGGGGTAAAGACATCGATGAGGAAAAACTTTCGGCGATCATCAACCGTAAAATCAGGCAGGAGAAAATTGCGATCAAGGATGTAAAACTCCGCACATTTATCACCCAGGATTCTAACCGGAACGAAATGGTGCAGCACGTATACGATGTAACGTATGGAACCGTGCGCAACTGGGAAGATACACTTGTGGTGATCGACGACTCTATTGTTCGGGGCACCACGCTTAAAGAAAGTATTGTACGAATGCTTGCCCGGTTGAAGCCCAAAAAGATTATCGTAGTATCGTCAGCCCCGCAGATCCGCTACCCCGATTGTTATGGCATTGACATGAGCAAGCTCGGCGACTTCATCGCCTTTAAAGCAGCTGTAGAGTTGTTAAAGGACCGTGGAATGGAGAACCTTATCGACGAACTTTATATAAAGATCAAAGAGCTCGCACGTACCAATTCATTACACCTGGAAAACATTGTCCGGCAGGTATACAAGCCGTTTACAACAGAAGAGATCTCCAAAAAGATTGCGGAACTCATTACCCCCCAGGATGTCGACATCGACGTTGAGGTAATTTATCAAACGATTGAGGACCTTCATGAGAGTTGTCCCACCAACACAGGCGACTGGTATTTTACCGGGAATTATCCTACACCAGGTGGCAACCGCGTGGTCAATAAGGCTTTGCTCAACTATGTTGAAGGCAGAAATGTACGGGGCTATTAAAGTCCCCGCTCAGATTTTTTTATGCAACTTCTAATGCAAACATGTTATCTGTTGCATAAGGCTTTGAGCTGATTGTGATTAAAAACAGTAAGGTTCATGTAATAGTTCTTTAAGAAAATCAGTTATATAGCCGCGTATAACCCTTTTCTACCATGAACCCCGAACCAAGATCAGGTGATAGTCCTGGCCAAAATATATCCACTCCCTTCGAATGTGCCAGTTGCGATTCGGTCATTGCTCCGTCTGATGTTGTTTGTCCACACTGTGGTTATCCGTTGCAGGGTAACAAGGAAGCCCAGGAAAAATTTATAAAAGAACGCGACGGCAAATACGTGGAATTACAGCAAATGAACCGCAAGGTTCGTTCTGCCACGCAAACACTGTACGTGTTATCAGCCCTGAGTGTGGTCTGGGGTACTGTACTTTATGTGATATCCCCGCTCAATGCTTATCGACTTTTTACCCTGGTGGCTTACCTGTTGGTTGCCGGCGTTTATGCCGGCCTTGCATCGTGGAGCAGAAAGCAACCGCTCGCCGCGGTCATCTCTGCACTGATTATCTTTATCATATTGCAGGTGCTTGCAATTATCAATGATCCTGCAAACCTTACCACCGG
>JASLBT010000138.1 GCA_030146445.1 Segetibacter sp.
GTGCAATTGACGAGGAAAAACTTCAGTTGAACGAAGAAACTGTTTGGTCCGGTGAACCAGGAAACAATATAATCGAAGGAACGCACGACAATATTGTGCAAACGCGTAAGCTTCTATTTGAAGGGAAGTACAAAGAGGCACAGGACTTATCAAATAAAACTTTTCCAAGACAAGCGCCAAAAGATGGTAATTACGGTATGCAATACCAGCCTGTAGCAGATTTGTTTATTCGTTTCCCTGGTCATCAAGATGCAACAAATTATTACCGTGATTTAGATATTCAAAATGCTATTGCGTCTGTCAGCTATAAAGTAGGAGGCGTAACTTTCAAACGAGAAGCATTTGCATCGTTAGCTGATGGAGTAATCATTGTAAGGCTAACAGCTGACAAAGCAAATAGCATTAATTGTGTAATAGGCACTAGCAGCCCACACAAAATTAATAATGTAAGAACACGAAATAACAGGTTGTATTTAACTGGTACTACCAGCAGTGTTGACAATAAGACAGGAAGGGTAAATTTTGAAGCCCAAATACAACCAAAGGTTGAAGGTGGTAAAATGTTGGTAACCGAGACAAGTTTTACCATAACCGGCGCAAACGCTGCAACAGTTTATATATCTATTGCCAGCAATGTTGTAAATTATAAAGATATCAGTGGCAATGCAACCCTAAAGGCCTCTAAGTTTCTTACAACTGCTGCTATAAAGGAGTATGCGGTGGCAAAGATTGAACATACAAAGCGCTATAGAAAATATTTTGATAGAGTATCGCTTAAACTTGGAGGCACTGATCAAATAAAGAAGCCAACTGATGTTCGCATTGCAGAGTTTGCTTCAGGCAACGATCCTCAATTAGCTTCTTTGTATTTTCAGTTTGGCAGGTACTTAATGATTTCCGGTTCTCAACCTGGTACACAGGCCACCAATCTTCAAGGCAAGTGGAATGATCGATTAAGTCCACCGTGGGATAGCAAGTACACTATCAACATCAACACCGAAATGAATTATTGGCCAGCAGAAAATACCAATCTCTCTGAACTGCACCAGCCATTATTTGACCTAATAAAAGACCTTTCGGTTACCGGGCGTGAAAGTGCTTCAAAAATGTATAATGCCCGCGGGTGGAATGCACATCATAACACTGACCTTTGGAGAATAACGGGTATTGTTGATGGAGGTTTTTATGGCATGTGGCCGATGGGTGGAGCCTGGCTAACACAACACCTTTGGTATCATTACATGTACACAGGTGATAGGAAATTTTTACAAGAAATATATCCTATTTTAAAAGAGGCTGCAACATTTTATGTTGATGTATTACAGGAAGAACCTGCTAACAAATGGCTCGTCGTTGCTCCTTCCATGTCGCCTGAAAACACTTATGAAAGCGGGGTTGGTATTTCAGCAGGTACAACAATGGATAACCAACTGGTTTTTGATGTTTTTTCAAATGCTATTACTGCTGCTGCCATCTTAAAAAAACATAAATCGTTTGCTGATACGCTAAAGATGATGATAAAAAGATTGCCCCCAATGCAGGTGGGTCAGCATGGGCAGTTGCAGGAGTGGCTGCAGGACTGGGATAAACCTACCGATAAACATCGCCACATCTCTCACTTATATGGCTTGTTTCCATCCAGTCAAATTTCGCCTTATCGCCATCTTCAATTGTTCAATGCGGCAAAAACATCACTTGTAAATCGAGGTGATAAATCGACTGGTTGGTCTATGGGTTGGAAGGTAAACTGGTGGGCTAGATTACAGGATGGTAACAGGGCATATAAACTAATATCAGACCAGTTATCACCTGCGCCAGAGAAGTCGGGTGAAGGTGGAGGCACTTATCCAAACTTATTGGATGCGCATCCTCCGTTTCAGATTGATGGTAATTTTGGTTGTACCGCCGGGATTGCTGAAATGCTTGTTCAATCTCATGATGGTGCTATACATGTACTTCCTGCTTTGCCGGATGTTTGGAAAACGGGCAGTGTGAAGGGTCTTGTTACAAGGGGTGGTTTTGTAGTTGATATTACATGGAAAAACGGCAAAGTTGATGTGCTAAAGGTTACATCAAAACTTGGCGGCAATATGAGACTAAGAGTGTATGATGAACTGCAGACTAAGTCGTCAACTAAACTAACCCAGGCAAAAGGTACAAACTTAAATCCTTTTTTTGCCGTCGCAGAAATTAAAGAGCCACTCATATCCTCAAAGGCCAAACTCAGTGTTTCTCAATTGAAGAAAGTTTACGAGTACGACATAAACACCAGCCCCGGAAATACATATACCTTAAGCTCCACTAATTAAAACTGTTCTAATTAAAAGGGTTTTTGCGCTAGCAACTTCTATTGTACTTCGCTATACTCGACTGGCATACGGTGGCATTAGGCCGAATAAGGACAGGAACTACTTTGAAAACCAGATCTGTGGCATTAACCTGGGAAGCGGTTGTATCATGCGATTTCTAAAGGGTACCGATGTGGTAAGTATCGAAGTTCCGAGACGTTCCCTGTATGTGATGCTGGATGAGGTACGCCATAAGTGGAAACACGCCATACCACCCAGGAAAAAAGACATCATCGGCGGAAACGTTCAACATAGAGAAAGAAGGTGGTCAATCACCTATCGGAAGGTAAAGGGGAACAAGGTGAAGCCTTTAAATCCTGAGGGTAAGGTAGCCGGAATGCTGAGAGACATTTATGATATAGACTTAAAGGAGTACCCACGTTAAGCATTTTACTGCCGTTGGTGTTGTTACCAACAGCACGTTGTTCACGAGTAATTTGTAAAGCTCTTGCATGCCTGATGATTATTAATTATTAAACATGATTAAACATCACCAATGGATCAAATCTAACCTTGTAGCGGATGCACCATCGTTAAGTGAAAAGTACCAGCATGAAAAAAACCAAATAAACTTTCAGCCCTTTAAAATATCCTTCACCTGGCGATTAATGTAGCTTTTGGCGTGGGAGTCAGCTTTATAAGGTTTAGGGCAGTTTTTAAAGGAAGAAATACAGTCAAAATTGTCGCCGGACATTGCCAGTTCTGCAATAAATTCCTCATCAAAAATAAAATATGGAGGAACATCCTTCTTTGCTGCCAATTTATCTCTTAATTGTAAAAGCCTGAAGAACTTCCCGTTAGAGGCTCTATTTAGCTCCCAATACTTTGGTTTTAATTTAGGTTCAAATTTATTAAGCGGTACTTTTTCAATGGCTTTATTCTTTTGATCTAGAATTTGTTCTTTGTTCTCCGCGGTAATTACTTTATTTATAATCGAATAAAGTTTTAAATTATGAATAACGTCATTTGCAGCGTACGCCATTTGCTCATCACTTAACTTTTTCGCCCGCCAGTTTGACTTTTGTTCATTTTTATTTAATTCTACTCCAACTAATTCTTTAATGAGCTTTATAAAAGAAGTTGATTCAAAACCCGCGAGTTTCGATGCCACTTGCAGATCATACAGGCCCTGCAGGGATAATCCGCAGCTTTTTAAAGCCTGTATATCTTCACTGGCAGAATAGACTAATTTGGTAATTTTACTATCCTCGATAACTTCTTTAAGTATGCTGATGTCCTTTAACAGACATACTCTGATGAGGTACACTTTACTTGCATCATATATTTGGATTAGTTCGAGGTTCATTCCATATTTTGTCCTCATATTATCGAACTCGGTATCCAGTGCAATCACCTGGCTTTTTTTCAAAGTACCAACTGCTTCAATCAACTGCTCTTGATCATCAACATGTACAATAGGTACGATGTCGGTTAGAGATGTTTTGTTCATACGATCATTCAATGTTGCTATGTCTTTCCCGGCGGGAGTTTTGGTAATTTAATAAGCAATGTCGTTTAGTTAAGCCGATTATGCATTTTGTTCGCCCAATTCCAGGTGGTAGTACAAGAGTGCGACGCCCGTCCGACTGGCGCAGCCGGGCGGGCAACGATTTCCCATTGAAATACTGTCGCTGGGTCCAAAAAATGCCCAAACTAAACGACCCTAATTCAAGAGGGGAAAATTACGAAACTTTGAACAAACTTACCGACAGGTACCTTGACCATGACGTTAAATGCTTATTAGCTGTCTTTATCGTTGTAAGATAGCCGTGATACTAAGAGATTGTTTATCATGTAGTGTCGTCTTAAGCTGATATTGTCTACCAGGGCGTGTCCCCAGGGCTGCGCAAGGAGCCGGGCTTTTATTTCGTTCATAATGGTTTTTAATGGTCTCAATGAGTGCTTTGCAATTCGCTCCTACTCGTCGTCCCTCTCCCAACTGCGTTGGCATAGGCGTCAACCTTAAAAATGGAAAATCAGCTTTAATGCAGGTTAGGAAAGAGTTTGAGCGTTCCAGTAAGATCGCGTGTCACTTTCTTTGCCTTGATGCAAAGAAAGTAACCAAAGAAAAATCAAGGCTCTATAAAAATTGGCTAAAAATTGCCCGATGTCTCTACAGCGAAAAAGCTAAAGCCGGGGCCATTTGTCTTTGATCGGGCGGAGACTAATCAATATCCTCGGGCTATAGCTCAGGATTTTCGCTGCTTAACGAGACATCAGTCAATTTTCTTAACGCCATTTTTATAAGGCCAAATAAGCGAAGATCGAAGCGTATTAAGCGAATTAAATGTGCTGGTGACGGTCTGGTCAGGCGAGCGACGGCGGTCACATCAACATCACTGTCATCTTTTAAAGAAAATTAGGTTGACGCGTATGCCACCAACTGAGGCCTGGTACTCTGAATGAATCACGTACAGAGGTGAGGTGTCAACCAATCAACTTCTCGACTCCCTTCCTCCCTCGGCGCTAACTCTGCCTCTCCCGTTCTCTGCGGTGGTCATAAATTCAAAATTCAAAATGCAAAATTCAAATGAATTCCTGAACAAATGGGATTTAGTGCGATGAAGAACATCATTTT
>JASLBT010000399.1 GCA_030146445.1 Segetibacter sp.
CTGGTGAGCAGGCTTTCGCATTCGGCAATCATTGCTCCGTGTAAGCCATTCCAGGTTTTATCGGCGGCAAAGTTCTTTTTGATGTCTTCCTCCTCACCAGCCAACATCAATATCCGGGGATGCTTTGGCAACCGGTAAGAACCGATAACGTCAGGTTGCGCGTTGGCCGGGGAAAAGATCAATAAAAGAAGAACAAATGGACCAACGAGTATGTATTTTTTCATATGGCAGGAATACTTTCAAACGGTTATTCGAAAATACTTTTTTGTTGAAAGAAGTGAGGAATTGCAAGCGGGGTAATGGCAGAACTAATATAAGCTTCTTTCTATACATTAAATTAAATATGAGTAGCTTTTTAGCTGTCTTCAGTAAAGGGGAGATGATCAAAGTTCATTAGAAAATCCATTGCTGCTTTTTATGAGTGGCAGCCAGTAGCGTGTGAATGTGAGCAGGTTGGAAACACACTATTTACCATTTTCGCCGGTAGCATGTTCAAGCTTAACCGGAACATCCTTTAACGGTACGCCCCCCTTAATGCCAAAGTCGAGCGTTCGTATAGGGAATGGAATGGTAATGTTGTTTTCGTCGAAAGCTTTTTTGATCCTAATGATTGCGTCACTCTGCACCTGCAGATAGTTCGGTTGTTCCGGGCTTTTTGCCCATAGCCTGACTACGAAATTAATCGAGCTTTCAGAAAATTCAGTAAAGAATAAGGTTGTTGGCTCGTCGGCTCTGAGACCGTCCATTTCTTTAACCGCGTTTAGGGTTATTGCTTTCACTTTTTCCAGGTCATCACCATACGAAACGCCTACAGTTAGGTCCATTCTACGTCTGCCAAGCATAGAAAAGTTTTCGATGGGATTTTGAAAGACGTCTTTGTTTGGAATGATGACAAGCTGGCCCTGAAATGTTTGGATGACGGTGTCGCGCAGATTAATCTCGGTCACCTTACCCATAAAGTCTTTTATCTGTACAATGTCGCCGATGTGCAGCGGTCTTCTCAACGAAAGAAAGATGCCCGACATAAAATTGGCTGCAATATCCTGGAAAGCAAATGCCAGGGCCAGGCCAAGTATCCCGGCTCCGGCAAGAATTGAAGTAACGGCTTTGTCGAGTTTAAGAATACTAAGGGCGATAAAGATAACTACCCCAAGAAAGAATATGTATACGACAGAGGTGAACAGGTTACTGATCGTTTCATTGTGAAAGACCCTTCTAAAAATACGCCGCACCAGGTTCTTCAATCTTGCGGCAATGAAAAAGCCAATAACCACAACGATAGTTGCCAAAGCAATGTTGGGTAATATCCTTATGGTTTCTCTTAGCCAAAAGGTTAACTTGTCCACGATTATTTGGTATGCCTTATTCAGATCCATTGACTCACATTTTTACTTCAACCGATTTAACCAGTGGCGGGTTTCCACGCCTTAGATTTTCAAATGAACTTAAAAAAACGGTGCCTGACGACCAGTGATCCTGCCTACATACCAGAATTGCTTCGATAGCAGTTTAACGAAGATTTTATGAAACCAGCTAGTCATCCATTGTGAGACTCCGGTTGCCCGCCCGCTGCGCAGTCGGACGGGTGTCACTCCCTTGTACCGCAACAATACTATCAACCAACCACGAATGGGTTAGACCTGACTACCCGGGTCTAATTCCAGGCGCACTCTGAACCGAGTATTGAGTGTCACATCGCTTTACGCTTGTTCAACCGGAAGGTATATAGTAAAGGCAGCCCCTTCTCCCAATTGTCCCTCTGCCTGAATAAAACCGTGATGGTTCTCCACCACTTTCTGAACGATAGCTAAACCTACTCCTGTGCCCTTGAACTCGCTGTTGCCGTGCAGGCGTTGAAACATTTGAAAGATCTGCCGTGCATATTTTTGCTCGAAGCCGATCCCGTTATCAATGATGGATATCCGGTGATACAATGTTTTCTCGCGTTCAGTTGTATCTGTTTGTTGGTTACTGGCTTGAACCGTGTTATAGCGGATGCTGACAACTGATGGTACATTTTTTTTATGGTATTTTAAAGCATTACTCACCAGATTTTGAAACAGCTGCAGTAATTGTCTTTTGTGGCCGATAATCATCGGTAGCGCATCGATGTGAATGGTTGCATGTTTTTCCTGCACCATCAGCTCAAGGTCCTCGATTACGGTTGCGACAACCTCATTGAGGTCGACCGGGTCAGTCAGTTCGGCAGAGATGCTTACGTGTGAGTATTCGAGCAGGTCATCCACCAGTAATCGCATCCTGCTGCTTGCGAGCTCGAGTTTGGAAAAAGTGTTTGATGCCTGAACATCCATATGACCATAAACCTTTCGCAGCTTATCGGTAAAAAACTGAATTTTCCGGATTGGCTCTTTTAAGTCGTGAGAGGCGGCATGCGCAAAGTCTTCCAGCTTCCGGTTTGACCTTTCAAGTTCCTCCATCTTCAGCTCCATTTGCAACTGTAATCTTTTTAGCGGGGTATAGTCAGTAAAGGTCACCAACAATTCTTCCCCGACCCTTGTACTCATCAGGTCGAGATACACGTTTATGCCGTCTACGTTATAATGAACATTCTTTCGGTTTGTTTCGCCCGTCAGGTAAGAAACCCGGTACATATCAAATACGCCGTTTGTAAGGTAACCGGGAAACCACTTGCTACCCAGGTCACCTTCGAGCTGCTCAGGAGCCTGCTTTACGTATGCTGATAACGTCCGATTCACAATAACAAACCGGAAGTCTACAACTGTCCCGCTATGATCCCGGACCGGGGAAAAGGTGAACATTCCTGACTGCGATGCATTAAAGACAGCATTTAAACGTTCTGCCGATACCCTGAAGTTTTCCTGCAGTGTTTTCACGTGGGTATAATCGTGAAAAGTTACCAGCAGGTCATCACCGAACCTGGTTGATCTCACATCCAGCCAGAGGTTTAGCCCATCTTTATCGTAGTGAATTTCGCTATGCTGCTGTTCTCCAG
>JASLBT010000280.1 GCA_030146445.1 Segetibacter sp.
CGACGGTTTTTCGGGCATATCTGCTAACCCTGCCATCGGGTACACAAGCGACTTGCTCGTGGCTGCGGGTGGTTCGGTAATACTTTCCGAGTTTCCCGAGTTGTGTGGTGTGGAGCAGGAAATGAGCGACCGGTGTGTAGATGAAAGTAATGCACTTCGGTTTATCGACATCATGCGGAGATATGGCCAGCGTGCAAAGGATGCGGGTTCAGGCTTCGATATGAACCCCTCACCCGGTAACATTAAAGATGGCCTGATAACAGACGCCATCAAGTCGGCCGGTGCCGCAAAGAAGGCCGGTACATCTCCCGTAGTCGACGTTCTGGATTACCCCGAAAAAGTGAGCAAGCCGGGTCTCAACCTGCTGTGTACACCAGGAAATGATGTAGAGTCTACAACAGCGGAAGTTGGTGCAGGAGCAAACATTGTACTATTCACGACCGGCCTCGGAACGCCAACCGGCAACCCTGTAGCACCTGTCTTGAAAGTATCAAGCAATACTATCTTATACAATAAAATGCGTGATATTATTGATATCAATACCGGAACAATCATCGAAGGTGAAGAGACTATTGAAGAAGCCGGTGAGCGCATACTCGATCACGTGATCAAAGTTGCGAGTGGCGAAATAGAGGCCCTTTCGGTTAAAAACGGACATGAAGATTTTATCCCTTGGAAGCGTGGTGTGAGTTTGTAGTTGGGGATTGGGAATTTGGGTATTGAGGTATTGGTTGATTAGTTGATTGGTTGATTGGTTGAAAAGTTGATTGGTTGATCGGTTGAAAAGTTGATTGGTTGAAAAGTTGATTGGTTGACAAGTTGATTGGTTGATAAGTTGATAAGTTGATTGGTTGACAAGTTGATTGGTTAAGAAGGTAACCTGATGTTGAGAATGGGCTTGAAAATAGGACCGATCACATTCATCATTCAACATTCATCATTCATAATTTTTCTTCTAAACTCATAACTCCTGACTCATCATTTATAAGTCGGTAACAAATACAGAAATATGAAGCGATTTCTTGATGAAAATTTTCTGCTGAAGACCCGGACTGCGCAGAAGCTTTACCACGATTATGCGAAAGAGATGCCCATAATCGATTATCACTGCCACTTGCCACCAGCCCAGATCGCGGCTGATCAACAGTTCGAAAATCTTACGCAGGTGTGGTTGTACGGCGACCATTATAAGTGGCGTGCTATGCGTGCAAACGGCGTCGATGAAAGCTACTGTACCGGGGATAAACCCGACTTCGAGAAATTTCAAAAGTGGGCAGAGACGGTGCCTTATACCTTACGTAATCCGTTGTATCATTGGACGCACCTTGAGCTGCAGCGGTATTTCGGTATCGACCAGATTTTAAATGGCGATACGGCCAGGAGCATTTATGATGAATGTACCGCTAAGTTGCAGACACCTGAATATTCCGTTCGCAACCTGCTTCGTAAAATGAATGTCAGGCTGGTTTGTACCACCGATGATCCCGTTGATAACCTGGAATATCACCAGCAAATAAAAAACGACGGGTTCGAAATTCCGATCCTTCCCGCATTCAGGCCCGACAATGCGATGAACGTTGACAATACGCAAAATTTCAACAGCTACGTTCAGCGGCTTGAAGCTGTTGCAGACGTATCTATTGGATCATTGCAGGAATACCTTGATGCGCTTAAATCCCGCCACGAGTATTTTGCGGCAAATGGCTGCAGTGTGTCTGATCACGGCCTCGAGGAGATCTATGCCGAAGAATATACGATGCAGGAGATAGCAGAACTTTTTGATAAGGTTCGCGCCGGCAACGACTTAAGCGATGTGGAAAAGCGCCGTTTTAAATCGGCAATGCTGGTACAATTTGCAGAATGGGATTGGGAAAAAGGCTGGGTGCAGCAATACCATCTTGGCGCTTTGCGTAACAATAATTCCCGTATGTTGCGTAAGCTTGGCCCCGATACCGGCTGGGACTCGATCGGCGATTTTTCACAAGGCCGGTCACTGTCGAAATTTCTCAGCCGTCTTGAAGGCGAAGACAAGCTTACAAAGACCATCCTGTACAACCTTAACCCTGCCGACAACGAGCTGATGGCAACTATGATCGGCAATTTCAACGATGGCTCGGTTGCCGGTAAAATACAATTTGGATCTGCGTGGTGGTTCCTCGATCAAAAGGACGGCATGACGAGACAGATCAATGCCCTCTCGAATATGGGTTTGTTAAGCCGTTTTGTAGGTATGCTTACCGACAGCCGGAGCTTCCTTTCTTTTCCACGCCACGAATATTTTCGCCGTTTGCTTTGTGACCTTTTCGGTGAAGAGATCGAAAACGGGGAACTGCCAAACGACATTGAATGGGTTGGGAAAGTAATCCAGGATATTTGCTTCAACAATGCAAAGAACTACTTCAACTGGCAACAACTGAACACGCAAAAGGCCGTGGCGGCAAATGCGGCGAGATAATGCAGAATTATGAACGTGGAGAAGGGTTCTGAGCTATGAATTTAGTGTTACGAGTCGATACACCTGAGTTGATAAACGTGCATGAAAGTCGTTTAGTAAAGCTATTCTTTTGGACCCGGCTGGAGAATTTCAATTGTACTTCGTTGCCGGCCCGGCTGCGCCAGTTGGACGGGCGTCGCACTCCCGTCCGAACCGGTTCATCCGGGCGGGCTTGTACAGCAACAATACTATTCGGCAGTCCATACATAGCCTAATCCCTGTAAACAGCAATACGTAAGATGGTAGCTACGTTGGCGCTAAAGTGGCCGGATTGACTGTTAACTCATCATGCATACCTGATCATTCGTAACTCATAGTTCATCACTCATCTTTCATAGCTCATCGTTCATAACTGATTACTACTAAAACACAACCAAATAACTAATGACTTTTACCGAAGAACTGGACAAGATTTTTGTAGCAGCCGAAGAAATTCCCGAGGCATTTAACCTTAAGGAAGAAGTGCACCAACGCACTTACCTGAGCAATGGTGAAATGAAAACCTGGAAGGGGAGTGTACATGAAGTTTATTCTCCCATATGTATCAGAACCGAAGAAGGATTAAAAAGAAGGTTGATCGGAACCTATCCTGTTTGTACCGAAAAAGAAGCATTTGAAGCACTAGACGCAGCAATTGCCGCATATGACAACGGCCGTGGAAAATGGCCGACCATGAGCGTTGCAGACCGGATTACCTGTGTAGAAAACTTCACCAAAAAGATGTTGGAGCAAAAAGACATCGTCGTGAAGTTGCTCATGTGGGAGATCGGAAAATCTTACACTGACTCAATAAAAGAATTTGATCGCACAGTAGAATACATCTATGCCACGATTGATGCTCTTAAAGACATCGACCGCCAATCGTCGCGTTTTGAAATTGAGCAGGGTATAGTCGCCCAGGTACGCCGCTCACCTCTTGGTGTGGTATTGTGTATGGGACCGTTTAACTATCCGCTCAACGAAACGTTTACCACGCTTATTCCTGCCATTATTATGGGGAATACCTTGTTGTTTAAACCGCCTAAACATGGCACGTTATTGCACTTCCCTTTACTCGAGGCGTTTCGTGATAGTTTTCCAAAAGGGGTAGTTAACACCATCTACGGTCGTGGACACACCATTGTTCCGGGATTGATGCAATCGGGTAAGATCAACGTGCTTACACTGATCGGCTCGAGTAAGGTTGCAAATGAGTTAAAAAAGTTGCATCCGAAAGTCAACCGTCTGCGTGCCATCCTGGGGCTTGATGCAAAAAATGCTGCAATCATTACTAAAAACGCCGACATTTCCCTTGCGGTGCAGGAAACGGTTCTTGGTTCACTATCGTTCAACGGGCAACGTTGCACGGCGCTAAAGATCATTTTTGTACACAAAAATATCGCACGCGAATTCCTTCACCAGCTTAAAGAGGCAGTAGGAAAATTAAAATATGGAATGCCGTGGGAAAAAGATGTTTCGCTCACACCTTTGCCTGAGCCACATAAGCCGGCATACCTGCAGGAAATCATTGAAGACGCAAAGCAGCATGGTGCCGAGGTAGTGAACGAAAACGGCGGGGCAACGGTGGCTTCATTTGTATACCCGGCGATTGTATTTCCCGTAAACGATAAGATGAAGTTGTACAGGGAAGAACAGTTTGGACCGGTGATACCGGTTGTGCCATACGATAGCCTTGAAGAGCCTATTCAATACCTGATCGAGTCTCCGCACGGTCAGCAGGTGAGTATTTTTAGCAGCAACAGCGATGAAGTGGCTACATCGATTGACGAGTTGGTGAACCAGGTGAGTCGCGTGAACATCAATTGTCAATGCCAGAGAGGGCCGGATGTATTCCCGTTCACCGGTCGTAAAGATAGTGCCGAAGGTACCCTTTCGGTTGTGGATGCATTACGATCATTTTCGATTCGGTCCCTGGTGGCGACAAAGCTGAATGAGAACAATAAACATTTGCTGAACGAAATTGTGAATGGGCATGAATCGAACTTCCTGAGCACGAAGTACATTTTTTAATGAAGAAGATTTTTTGTTTTGGTGAACTCTTGCTTCGTTTGTCGCCGTCGGCTAATGAGGACCTTGCAGAGCAACCAATGTTGGTATACGTAGGTGGGGCCGAGGCAAACGTTGCAACAGCCCTGGCAGGCTGGAATGTTCCGGTTAAGTATTGCACCGTGTTGCCCGACAATTTTATGTCGCGGCACATGATTCAATACCTGGAGTACAAAGGCATTTATACCTCTTCGATATTACTTGCAGGAAAACGTATTGGAATATACTACCTCGAGAGAGGATCCGACCTAAAAGGCAGCGTCGTTTATGATCGCGAAAATTCCTCCTTTTCAGAACTGAAGCGGGGTATGATTGACTGGGACAAAGTTTTCCAGGACGTATCATGGTTTAACCTTTCGGCAATTACCCCGGCATTAAATGCCAACCTTGCCGAGGTATGTTTGGAGGCCCTTGAAGCAGCTTCGCAAAAAGATATCACCGTTTCACTTGATCTCAATCATCGTTCGAGGTTATGGCAGTACGGTAAACAGCCCGTTGAGGTTATGCCTCAACTGGCTGAGTATTGCGACGTCCTCATGGGCAATATATGGTCGGCCAATTCCCTGTTGGGAATACCAGTTGATGAGCATGTTCATGATCACAAAAGCAGGCAGGCTTACCTCGATCATGCTAAAGCTACCTCGATGGAGATTGTTCAAAGATTTCCACGATGTAAAACGGTAGCAAATACTTTCCGGTTCGATCACGCCGGCAACGAAATGCGGTATTATACCAGCCTGTATATGCATGGGGAGCAGTACGAGTCGCCCGAGTTTACGGCACGCTGTGTGGTTGATCGTTCAGGCAGTGGTGATTGTTTTATGGCCGGTCTGATCTATGGCATCAGTAAGGAGCACGCCCCACAAGACATTATCAACTATGCTGCAGCGGCAGCCTTCGGCAAACTGCAGGAGCTGGGTGATGCAACAGGGCAGGACCGTTTAACCATTTATAAAATAGAGAAGGGGCAATAGTTATTCATCTTTTTTCTACCTGTGAATAGTTACTTATCACACCCCATTTCGGGTAATCATTGCGTCCGCCACTTGCCAGGGTTTTAATGCTCCACCCCCAAGGCTATCATCACACGAACCTCCATCAAAGCCATATACCCGCTTTTTATCTAACCTGTCGGGCACTATACCGAATCACCTTTCTCCTCTCCGGATGTATTTCCCCGATTATTTTT
>JASLBT010000414.1 GCA_030146445.1 Segetibacter sp.
TGTCCGCCTTTTATTCAACCGATGTTTTGCAAAAACGTGTTGATAGAAGGTATCACCATCATCAATTCACCATTCTGGACCGTAAACCCTGAGTTCTGCGAAAACGTAACAATTACCGGCGTTACCATCAATAATCCACATTCACCAAATACGGATGGAATCAACCCGGAGTCCTGTAAATATGTGCACATTTCGAATTGTCATATCAGCGTTGGCGACGATTGCATCACCATCAAATCGGGTAAAGACCGTGCAGGCAGGAAGATGGCCGCTCCGGCGGAAAATTACACCATAACCAATTGCACCATGCTGTCGGGTCATGGCGGGGTGGTGATTGGCAGCGAAATGAGTGGCGACGTAAAAAAGATTACCATCAGCAATTGTGTATTTGACGGAACAGACCGCGGTATACGTATCAAAACGGCACGCGGACGTGGGGGAGTAGTGGAAGATATACGGGTAGACAACATCATAATGAAGAACATCAAAGACCAGGCTATCGTACTTGACATGCAATATGCGCGAACACAGCCGGAACCCGTATCGGAACGCACACCGATTTTCAGGAATATTCATTTCAGCAACATTACGGCGCAGACCAACCAGGCGATTTTTATTAACGGGCTTGCCGAAATGCCGGTTGAAGACATCACCTTTCACGACATCCAGTTTGAGTCACAAACCGGTGCACTGATCAAGGAAGCAAAGAACATTGCTTTTCACAACGTGCGCATCAACACCACCACCGGTGCTTCGCTTACCGGTGAGAACATCAGCGGGCTCACCATTGATGGTGTAAACACGCTCAAGCCGGTAGCAGGCAAAGCAACACTAGACCTGAATAATGTGCAGGACCTGTTTATGTACAATTGTTTCGCCGCAAAAGGTACCGGCGTGTTCCTTTCCCTAAAAGGAGAGAAAACCCAAAACATTACGATAAAGAGCAACAGGTTCAACTACGCGGCAAAACCATTGTCGAAAGACACCAACGTTGCCGAAAACATACTGGTCGAATAATAAACATCATCACCGGTTACTTTAATTACTCAATACCCAACACCTCAATACCAACAACCGCCAAATGAACATCAACGCTTTTCTTTCCCTGCTCCTGGTTTTCGCTGCTGTTTCAACCCGGGCGCAGGAGCTAAAACTTTGGTACCGGGAACCCGCAGCAAAGTGGACCGAGGCGCTACCCATTGGCAATGGCCGGCTTGGTGCGATGATCTTCGGCGGAATAAACCAGGACCGTATTCAATTTAACGAAGAAACGCTGTGGACCGGCGAGCCCCGCGATTACACACACCCTGGCGCGGCAGCATACCTCGAACCCATAAGGAAGCTGATTGCAGAAGGCAAACAAGCCGAAGCCGAGAAACTGGCTGAGGAAAGGTTTATGGGCAGCAGGAGTAAAGAGGGCGAAAGGGCCGTTTGGTTTAACAAAATGCGGGCACTTGACGGGTTAAACGGCAACCCGGTGCTGGTTGGCTTCGACGACAGTAAGTGGAAAACGATACAGGTACCCACCTATGAAGGTTGGGAAACTTTAGGTATGGAGATCGACGGCGCTGTATGGTTCAGAACCACCTTCGACTTACCTGCAGATTGGTCGGGCAAATCACTTGTTCTCGACCTAAACCGCGTTCGCGACCAGGATTTTACTTATGTGAACGGCAAACTAGTCGGCTCGATGAACGGCACCGATTCGCGGAGATACACAATTCCTGCTGCCAACCTGGTAAAGGGAAAAAACGTGATCGCAATACAGGTCCTTAACTACTACGATAAGGGAGGCATAGCGGGGTACAAAGACACCTCCCGCCATATTGGAATTTATCCCGAAGGCGGCTCTGTTGCAAACGGGATTTCGTTGTCACGACCATGGAAATATTTTGTTCAAAGCGATGAGCCACCTCCAGTTCCACGGTACCAGGCGGATTACCAACCCTTCGGCGACCTCCGCTTAAACTTTCCCGAACAAGCCGGAATCTCCGGCTATCGCCGTGAACTCGACATTAAAGACGCAATCGCGCGTACCACCTACACTGCAAACGGCGTCACCTATACCCGTGAATATTTCGCCAGTCATCCAAACCAGGTGATCGTTGTACACCTGACAGCCTCCAGGCCCGGCAGCATCAACTTCGAGAGCATCCTGAGCAGTCCTCATAAGAACTTTACCACTAGAAAAATCGATAACAAAACCCAGGGACTATCACTGCGCGTTCGTCATGGAGCGCTGAAAGGTGAAAGCTACCTTCACCTCGTAAATACAAAAGGAACCGCTACAGTTACCGGTGACCGGATCAGCGTTAAAAATGCTGATGAAGTAACGCTGTACCTTTCCGCCGGTACCAATTACAAAAACTACAAAGACGTTTCCGGCGATCCCTCTGTCGCCTGCAAAACTGCGATCAAAGGATTGGCTTCAAAAAACTACAACCAGGTTAAAGACGCACATACCCGGGAATACCAACAATATTTCAATACGCTTTCAATAAACCTTGGCTCCGGTAAAGAAGCCCTGCCCACCAATGAACGCATCATGCAGTTCGCCAAATCTGCCGATCCATCGTTTGTGGCGCTGTACCTGCAATATGGCCGCTACCTGCTGATCTCAGCTTCACGCCCCGGTACCCGTCCGGCTAACCTCCAGGGCATATGGAACGACTTGCTCACTCCACCGTGGGGAAGCAAGTACACCACCAACATCAATGCAGAAATGAACTACTGGCCTGCGGAGCTGCTCAACCTATCGCCCATGCATGAGCCCCTGTTCAGTATGATTGAAGAACTCGCAGAAACCGGCAGTAAAACAGCGAGAGTACATTATAACGCACCTGGATGGGTGCTCCACCACAATACCGATCTGTGGCGCGGAACCGCGCCAATCAATGCCTCCAACCACGGCATTTGGGTAACCGGTGCAGCGTGGCTGTGCCAGCACCTGTGGGAACATTACCGGTATACACAAGACCAGTCGTTCCTGCAACAGCGCGCTTACCCCCTCATGAAAGAAGCGGCAATGTTCTTCAACACCTTCCTGGTCAGTGACCCCAAAACGGGTTGGCTGATCAGTACGCCATCAAATTCTCCCGAACACGGCGGACTGGTTGCGGGTCCCACAATGGATCACCAGATCATACGCGACCTCTTTAAAAACGTGATCGCCGCAGCCGACATATTAAAAACAGACAAGGCATTCCGCGATACCCTCGCAGCAAAGTATAAGCGCATAGCGCCAAACCAAATTGGAAAACACGGGCAGTTACAAGAGTGGCTTGAAGACAAGGACGATCCAAAAGACAACCACCGCCACGTTTCGCACCTCTGGGGCATGTACCCCGGCAACGAGATCAACTGGGACGAAACACCCGACCTGATGAAGGCCGCCATGCAGTCGCTGCTTCAGCGTGGCGATGCGGCAACCGGCTGGAGCCTGGCCTGGAAAATCAATTTCTGGTCCCGGTTTAAAGATGGCGACCATGCATACAATCTTATCCGGATGCTGATCTCCCCGGCCTGGACGGGTGGTGCGGGATCTTACCAAAACCTCTTCGATGCGCACCCGCCATTCCAGATCGACGGCAACTTTGGCGGCGCAGCAGGAATTGGTGAAATGTTGCTGCAGAGCCATACCAGGTTTATCGATCTATTGCCGGCGCTACCTTCCGCTTTACCGGCCGGCGAAATAACAGGCATACGTGCGAGGGGAGGTTTTGTTTTCCGGCTTAAGTGGCAGAACGGAAAACTGGACCGGGTTGAAGTTTTATCAGCCGCGGGCAATAGCTGTACTTTGCGCTATAACAGCAAGGTGGTCGAATTAAAAACAACGAAGGGAAAAACTTACGCCTTCAACGGGGAATTACAAAAGCTATGACGAAGGGGAACAATACAAAAGCTGATATCATCGGCACATTCACAACAATTGCTAACAACCCCGCTTCATCATTTGAAGCCGGGCATTTCCACTTGCAGGATTATTGTCCCCCGGCCGCACACAGCCGTGGCACGGGCGACGGGCGGTTGTGCCGCACACCCTTGTTGCGGCTCATGACGTTCGCCGGAACATGTACTAAAATCTGTTTACGATTAAACTCAATGATTTTAAACATGAAGTGTACGCGCTACCCGGTTGCGGCGCTAACATTGGTGATGGTCCTTCTTTCACCAATCATCAGCCATGCACAACGGGTGGATGTCTCCCTTGATATGGGTTGGCAAACCATTGCAAACGACAGCAACAAAAACGCCCACGACGGCTTTGAGTCCGCCGGGTTCAGCGACCAAAACTGGGTAAAGGTAAACGTACCACATAACTGGGATTCCTACCATGGCTACCGTCGGCTTCGTCACGGTAACCGGCACGGTTATGCCTGGTATCGGAAGAAGTTCACTGCAAAAAAGGCCCCCGGCAAACGATATTTCCTGTTTTTTGAAGGCGTTGGCTCTTATGCAACCGTTTGGCTAAATGGCAAACAGGTAGGTTATCATGCCGGCGGCCGAACAACATTTACGCTGGATGTTACCGATGTTATCACGTTCGACAAAAGCAACCTGCTTGCGGTACGTGCCGATCATCCTGAAAACATCAGGGATCTTCCATGGGTATGCGGCGGTTGCTCCGATGAGCGCGGCTTTTCCGAAGGGTCGCAGCCAATGGGGATATTCAGGCCTGTACACCTGCTGATCACAGATCCGGTTCGCATAGAACCCTTTGGTGTGCACATCTGGAACGACTCAACGGCAACCACAAAAAATGCCCGGCTTTACATACAAACGGAAGTAAAGAATTACGGCGTTGTTTCGCAGCAAATCAGCGTTCGAAGCCAGCTTATTGATAAAACCGGAAAAGTAGTCTTTACACACACAAACTCCTCCAGGCTTCAGCCCGGGGCTGTTGCATTGCTCCGTCACGAACCTTCTGTGGTAAACAACCCAAACCTTTGGTCGGTAGAGAACCCGTACCTATACAAGCTGGTTTCAACAGTGGCTGTAAACGGGCGCTTAACAGATCGGGTCGAAACCCCGTATGGCATTCGCACCATCAGCTGGCCAATCGGGAAACCAGTATCGTCGAACCAGTTTCTTTTAAATGGCAAACCCGTTTTCATCAACGGGATAGCGGAATATGAACACCTGCTGGGTAGTAGCCACGCCTTTACCGACGCACAAATCAAAACCCGGGTAGCACAGATGAAAGCAGCGGGCTTTAACAGTTTTCGTGATGCTCACCACCCGCACAATCTCCGTTACCAGGATTACTGGGACAGCCTCGGCTTTTTGTGGTGGACACAAATGGGCGCACACGTTTGGTTCGACAATCCTGCATTTAGAAGCAATTTTAAGTCATTGCTGACCGAATGGGTAAAAGAGCGGAGAAACAGCCCTTCTGTCGTGCTCTGGGGATTGCAAAATGAAAGCAAGATCCCGGAAGATTTCGCACGCGAATGCACGGAACTCATTAGAAAACTTGATCCTACAACATCGTCTCAACGACTCGTGACCACATGTAACGGAGGAACGGGTACCGACTGGGATGTACCTCAAAACTGGACCGGAACTTACGGAGGTGATCCGCAAACCTATAGCCAGGATGTGAAAAGGCAAATTCTAATTGGCGAGTACGGTGCGTGGCGAACGCTTGACTTGCATACAGAAGGCGGCTTTGTTCAAAATGGTCCATACAGCGAAGATCGGATGACTGAGTTAATGGAAACCAAGGTTCGTCTTGCGGAAGCCGTAAAGGACAGCACGGCCGGGCACTATATGTGGTTGCTGACTTCACACGACAATCCAGGCAGGGTACAGGCCGGGGAGGGCTATCGCGAGCTCGACCGGCTAGGTCCTGTTAATTACAAAGGACTGTTGACTCCGTGGGAAGAGCCGCTCGATGTGTACTACATGTACCGGGCGAACTATGCACCCAAAACTACAGCGCCGATGGTGTACATCGCTTCTCACACCTGGCCTGACCGATGGATTAAACCCGGCTTAAAGGACAGCATAAAAGTGTATTCGAATTGTGACGAAGTGGAACTTTTTAATGATGTAAAAACGATTTCGCTCGGGCGCAAAAAGCGCGGGGGCACCGGAACACACTTTCAATGGGACGGGGTGCAGGTGAACTACAACGTTCTTTATGCAGTAGGTTATGTAAACGGCAAGGCTGTTGCGGAAGACTACATCGTGTTAAATCATTTGCCGCAGCCCGGCACTTTCAGCCGGTTGTACAAAAGGGTTCAACCGATCACTGCACCACAAAAAGGCTACAATTACCTGTACCGGGTGAACTGCGGTGGTCCGGATTACACCGATGCAGCGGGAAATACCTGGCTCGCAGACAGGGCAAAAACAACAAACAGTTGGGGTTCGGAGTCGTGGACGGCAGACTATAAGGGCATGCCGGCGTTTTTTGCCAGTCAGCGTTCCACAAACGACCCAATTAACAACACTGCTGACTGGAAACTTTTTCAATCATTTCGTTTTGGGCGTGATAAACTCCGCTTCAACTTCCCGGTGCCTGATGGCGAATACCTGGTGGAATTGTACTTTACCGAGCCCTGGCTAGGAACAGGTGGTGGAATGGATTGCACCGGCTGGCGGCTTTTTGACGTGGCCATAAACAACAATACGGTTATCAGGAACCTCGACATTTTTAAAGAAGCGGGGCACGATGGCGCACTGAAGAAAACGGTAAAAGCTTCTATAAGGGGCGGCGAACTGGTGATCTCATTTCCACGGGTACCTTCTGGCCAGGCAATCATTTCGGCGATCGCAATTGCTTCGCTCACCAAACAACTGGTGGCGGCGCCGTCTGCGACTTCTATCATTTCAAAACTTCGTCAGCCTGGCAAACCCGGCAGCAACTGGAACGTCAGGAGCTGGATGAATACTGGCGACCGGCAGTACGTAGATAAAGACGTTCTCTTTAGTGCTCTTCCTGCAAATATGCATGGAGCCGAATGGTTGCAGGTACCGGCAGCGGGAAATGCAGCAGGTGATACAATCGCGTTTTTTACCGTTACCGCAAACGCCGAGGTCTATGTTGCAGTTCCGGCCGGCAATAAATTGGGTTGGCTTTCCGGTTATGAAGACACGCATACCAATTTAGCTAACAATGCCGGAGAGAACTTCAACGTCTGGAAAAAGCGGTATTCGGCTGGCGAAAGCGTTGTTCTTGGAGCAGCCGGTTTGGATAAAAATGCCGGAAAAGGGTATACGGTCGCGGTAAGTCCGGCGTCGGCTATTGAGCCCCCATACGACCTTAAGCCGGTGATGAGTTATAAAGCGATAAATGCAAAGCTCTCTGGACCAGGGGTGGTGAAAGGACAGATCGATGGCAAAGACAGGGTGATATTCCGTGAGCCTTCGGCGGCAAACAGGATCGATTGGGAAATCACCACGGGGGTGGGTGACACCTATTCGCTTACAATCGCTTACAACAACCCGGGTACAACTGATATCAGCGGTAAGCTCGAATTCTTTTCCGCCGACGGAACTTTGATGAAAGAAGAAATTATCACGTTTACCCCCACGCGTCCGGGTAAGTCTAACTACATTAGCACCACAACGGGGTCGATGATTAATGCAGGCACCTACCGGTTGCGCATTACTTCACCAACGGCAAAGGGTTTAAACTTTAATTCGCTCGATGTACAGTAAGCGGTTTAAGTGTGGTTTGCGGGCCGGTTTGTAAACAAGGTGTTGCCCGAACGGGAGTTATGCTGTAAACCTGATTTCAAAATAGTGTAACAGCGAGGAGCTTGCAGGTTACAGGTAGTAAGATTAGCAGATATTGAAACATACGGGTCACAACAACGGTGAGTTAAAGTAATTATATGAAAACATTGGTTTGTACAAAGCCTGGCCAGTTCGATTACCACGAGAGCGAAATGCCGCACTTATTGGCAGGACAGGCGATCATCAGGATAAAACGTATCGGTATTTGCGGTACCGACCTCCACGCATTCGAAGGCACACAGCCGTTTTTTGAATACCCCAGGATATTGGGGCATGAACTTGCCGGCGAACTGGTTGATTTCGATGGTGCACCCGGTTTTGAAAAGGGCGAAAGGGTAAGTTTTATACCCTATTTCTATTGTGGTGTTTGTGTATCATGCAGGGCAGGTCTGCCAAACTGTTGTGCGAACATCAAGGTGTGCGGTGTTCACGTACACGGCGGGTTCGCAGAATATCTTTCAGTTCCCTCTTATTCTTTGTTACATGGCGAAGGATTAAATTATGACGAGCTTGCCCTTGTTGAACCACTTGCAATTGGCGCTCATGGTGTACGCAGGGCAGGAGTAAAGGCTGGCGAATACGTACTTGTTGTTGGTGCCGGGCCGATAGGGTTGGGGATAGCAGAGTTTGCCCGGATCGCTGGAGGTAATGTAATCATGATGGATATTAATGATCAGCGTCTATCATTTTGTAAAGACCGGCTGCAAGTGCCATACACCATCAATCCACTACACGAAGAAGTACTGCAAAAACTTAAGGAAATCACCAATGGCGACATGCCCACAGTGGTGATCGATGCTACCGGCAGTTTGAAAGCGATCAATACTTCGTTCCAGTACATGGCCCATGGTGCACGCTATGTGTTAGTTGGTTTGCAAAAGGGTGAAATATCATTCAGCCACCCTGAATTTCATAAA
>JASLBT010000332.1 GCA_030146445.1 Segetibacter sp.
TAAATACACCGGCATCGATCCACTCGCGCGAAGCTGGTTTACTGTATCTTCTAAATCCTTCGTGACCAATGTATCGAACTTGTTTAGAGGCGGCAATATATGGGAGGTAAATAAATGGAACGAAAGTAGTAGCAGCGTGATCAATCAGGGTAATCTTGCCGAAATGCATCACAAAAATAATGGTGATCCAAATAGTAACGAATTGTCCGGCAATGGGGATCAGCTGAAGCCAAAACCAGATTTTTCGTATGTGGGTTTTCTCAACAATAATCCAGGTATTATAAAACGGGATGAGTGCTTTCCAGGGTTCTATTCCTGCCTTTTTAAATAATCCATACATTCCGATATGCCAACCGATGATATAGATTATAAAAATGATCCACCCCATAATATTTCTTTAGATGGGGGCAAATGTACCATTATAATGCATTGTGCAAAGGCCTGCTAGCCAAAAGTTTCTTAAATTGAAAGGTTAAAAAAAGGTCGCAAAGAGTTGATACAAGAACTATAAGTGTAATTTTCAATTTCGAAACTTTCCGGCAAGCAAATGAATCATTTCAGCATAAAAGACATCGAAAACCTTTGTGGTATCAAGGCCCATACGCTTCGTATCTGGGAACAGCGTTACCCCATGTTTACCGCCAAACGCAAGGAGAGTAATCATCGCATTTATGATAATGATGACCTCAAGTACATGCTAAGGGTTTCTTACCTCTATCACCAGGGTTTAAAAATTTCAAAGATAGCTGCGCTAAAGCCCGAAGACGTAAAGGAAAAGGCTCTTGCCCTGCTAACGCCAAAAACAAGTTATGAGCATTTCATCAATGCCTTCACCGAGGCTTCCATCGACTTCGATGCCGAGTTGTTTGATGAAACTTATCGTACTTGCTTAAACCTGCTGGGTATGGAAGAAACGGTCGTCAAAGTGATTTACCCTTATCTTCAAAAGATTGGATTGCTCTGGATGACGGATCACGTTATCCCGGCGAATGAGCATTTCACCAGCAACCTGATGATGCGAAAACTTATTGCTGCTATCGACAATGTTAAGGTTCCTAAAAACCCTGATGGAAGAAAAGTACTGTTGTTTGCACCAACAGGTGAGCACCACGAAATTCCACTTCTGTTTATGCATTACCTGTACAAGCGAAATGGGGACCAGGTAATTTATTACGGACCAAACATGAACATCGAGGAGATCAAATTTTACATCAAACAGCAAACGGTTACCTACCTGCATTTTCATGTAATTACCCACATCTCCACGTTAAATGTCGCGCAACTTATCGGTTTGTTGCAACAGAAGTATCCAGGAAAAAAAATCGTGGTTTCCGGGCCCAAAGCTGCCGAGGCGGGAACACATGAAAACACGACCCTTCTGCTTTCCCTCAACCAAATGCTGCAGTTTTGCAAAGCTTAAAAGCCTGGTCGTAAAAACCATAAAAGCTGTCAGGTGCAGGGATTGATGTGCCAGCAGACCTGATCTGGTAAATACCCCCTGATTATCGCGGCATGACGAAACTGTTTACGTCGTCCACGCCAATGGATTTGCCGGATAGTATTACCAGGCGTTCAACAACGTTTCTTAACTCCCTGATATTACCCGTCCAGTCGTGCTGCTGCAATGCTTCAATCGCCTTTGGGTCTATTGGTTTTACCGCCTGGCCATAGTCTTCCGCGATGTCTTTCAGGAACTGGTCAACAAGCAGAGGGATATCTTCTTTACGATCGTTTAAAGAAGGCACGTGAATCAGGATAACGCCAAGCCGGTGATAAAGGTCAAGCCGGAAAGATTTTTCATCCACCTCTTTTAAAAGATCTTTATTCGTTGCGGTAACCACCCTAACGTCAACCTGTATTTCTTTGTCGCCACCTACCCTGGTGATTTTTCCCTCTTGCAGCGCGCGAAGCACTTTTGCCTGCGCACTCAGGCTCATGTCGCCAATCTCATCCAGGAACAGTGTGCCCCCATTGGCCTGTTCAAATTTTCCGATCCGTTGTTTGATGGCCGATGTAAATGAGCCCTTTTCGTGGCCGAAGAGTTCACTCTCGATGAGTTCCCCCGGTATTGCTGCACAGTTTACTTCTACGAGGGGTCCATCAACCCGGTTGCTTTTTTCGTGTATCCATCGTGCAACCAGCTCTTTACCACTTCCATTTTCACCTGTAATCATTACCCTTGCTTCAGTGGGCGCTACTTTATCGATGGTTGCTTTTATCTTGTTTATTGCTTCGCTGGTGCCGATCATTTCCTGCACCTTGCTGACCCTTCGTTTAAGCGTTTTTGTTTCTTTTACCAGCTTTGTTCGCTCGATGGCGTTTCTAATGGTAACCAGTAAGCGATTTAGATCAGGTGGTTTGGAGATAAAATCGTAGGCACCCTTTTTAACCGCTTCCACCGCCGTTTCTATATTGCCGTGCCCGCTGATCATAATAATGGGAACATCCGGACTGTGTTCTGTTGCTTTAGCTAAAAATTCAAGCCCATCGAGCTTCGGCATCTTTATATCGCATAGTACCACGTCATACGCATTTGCCTGGAACTTTCTTAGTCCTTCTTCACCGTCTCCCGCCTCTTCAACTTTAAAGTTCTCGTAACCCAGTATTTCTGTCAGCGTTTTGCGTATCGCTCTTTCATCGTCGATAATAAGTATCGTTGCCATTGCAAATATTTAGGGCTGCTAAGTTAGGGGTAAATCACTCATCTAAACTCCGGAGATCATGCCGGCAAGCGGTGTTTGCTGCGGGTAAAAGTTTTCCCAGGTAAGCCATAGAATACACTTAGCGTCAGTTAATTCTTATCTTTAAAATGTTTTTGGAATTAAATCTTTCACAGATCCTTGAAAAAAACTACTGGCGTAACATTTGCGTCCGGTTATAAACTATGTTACGCAGATACTTATCCGTCTTTAAAACCCAGGTTTTCCTGGTCATCCTGATCATTGCCCTGGTAATTATTAGCACACTTACGAAAGGTAAAACGGCCACTACATTCAGTTATTTGGCGGGGGCAGTTATGATTCTTGAGGGAATTGCTTTTTTTGTCTGGATCATCAAAACCCCTGCAAGAAAAGGCAGAGACGAAGTTGGGTAGCCGGCTCACACCAATGCCGGCAACCGGAGTGGCTCGTCGTTTAAAAGTTCAATGATTGTTTTTACGTCGCGACTTTCCATGGCCCTTACAGGTCGCAGGATCAGCGACGCTCCAAAACCAGGATTGATCACTCTTTTAGCGATTTTCACCACTGTGTTGTCTATCATATTGATGTAATTATCTCTAGCTTGCCCTTCAATAACTGCCATTGCAACCGCATTTGCCCACGACATTCTCCGGGCAGTTTCAATGCTGAAATTCAGTACAGGTTCATGCATGTTGTTTGAAAGCCTCGCCAGCATCCTCAACGGAAACCAGATCCGCGACAAACTCGTTTGCACATCATCAGCAAGTGCTGATATGATGTGGTTTATCTTTTCAAAATCCGTCTGTAGGTCGTAGATCTTATCGCCGGGACATGCCTCTGCAGCAGCAATCGCGAGGTCAAGATTTATGTGGGTGTTGATGCCGAGTATTAGATGCTGAAGAACGATCAACCGCTGATCACTGCACGACTCAAAAGCTGCACACCATGCATTTGTACATGGTTTGCCGGT
>JASLBT010000371.1 GCA_030146445.1 Segetibacter sp.
CGCAGAATGGCCGGCGTTGCAGGAGATTGATCACCGCTTTCAATTGAGCTCGTTTGCAGCGAAACGCGCGGGCACTGACGTACAGCTCAGTGTTACCACCGCATGGGAGAGAAACATCATCGGGCTCGAGGTTTTGCGCGGAACATCGCTTAAGGAATTCTGCGTAATAAACACTATTGTACCTATCGGAAATTCCACTACTCCGCGCACTTATACATTGCTCGACCAGGTTGATACCGGTACCAGTGTATTTTACCTGGTAAGGTATACAAGTGCAGACGGAACTTCAGGTTACAGCGCCCCTTTCAAAGCAGTGGAATAGCTAGTCTTAGTCGGTGGTGGACAGTAGCTCCGGATACGGACTTAAGAATTGTTGCTCTCCGTACCGGCCAAAGCTTTGTCTAGCAGTTGGTTTAACTTGTCGATCTTTTGCCTCGTTTGATCGCTGATTACCTGGTTGTTTGTCGGCTTTTGTTGTTCGGTGGCATACCACAGCAATACCATGGAAACATAGTCCTGCATGTCCTTGCCGCCGAACTCGGTTTTGTATTCGATAATCTTTTCGTTAATCGTCTTGATGGTTCTTCGGACAACTTCCTCGTCGGCCGGCGCAATTTTCAAACGATAATTTCTGTCGGCAAGTACTATATTCACCGGGATCAACTCTTGAGACATGAGGGCATCAGGCATTTAAAAGTGAGAGGCAGTTTTCAATCTCTTTGATATAGATCGAAATACGTTTTTCGAGGTCTTTTTTTACCTCCGCGTTTAGTGAGGTTGTATTTAACTTTAGTGCATCTATCTTGTGCTGTAGCTGGCCGACTAGTTCGGTTGCAGCAAGCAACTGCTGCGACAATCCTTCTTTTTCGCGTTGCAGTTTTAGATTTTCTTTCAACAATGCCGATTGCTTTTTGAGCAGTACCTGTACTTTGTCGTTGAGGCTTTGTATTTGGTCATCAAGCAAAGTCATTCTTAAAGATAGAGTACAAAAGGTTATGGTATGAATAATTCAACATGCATTATCAGGACTTTCTGACTTCTGCACCCAGGCTTTTTTCAAGTTCCTGAATTAAGCGGTTCATCATCGATTCGATCTCTTTGTCGGTGAGCGTTTTTTCGTTGTCGAGGAACGTAAAGTTAAGGGCGATGGATTTTTTTCCGGCGCCAAGCTTTGCCCCTTCAAATATGTCGAAAAGGTTAACAGACTTCAACTTTGCAATGTTCAGCCCTGAAATCACGTCTTCAATCCGGGCATATTGCGTCGATTTGTCTACAATAATTGAAAGATCGCGCTGTACCGTCGGAAACTTAGCTGTTTCCTGGTAAGTTATTCGTTTACCGGATCCGCCGACCAATTTTAGCCAGTCGAAATCGATAACAAAGACCAGCTGTTTCAAATCGAACTGTTGCAATTGTTTCGGTGATACCTGCAGTATGCTGCCAAGTTCCACCCCGTCTCCATGAATGTTCAGCTTCAGCGCTCCGGCTTCGCTTTCTGCGGGGCTGAAGTTTGCTTTTGAAAACCCGCACAATTCAGCAATTGAGACAGCTATTCCCTTCGTCCGGAACAAGTCATTATTCTGTGTCTGTCCTTTCCAGTTCTGAGAAACAGCACCCGTCAGGTATAAAGCAAGGTGTTCCGGCTCTGAATACGTTCCCAATCCATGAGATCGATAGGTCTTTCCAAATTCGAATAGTTGGAGGTGGCTGCTCCGACGGTTGATATTGTAAACAATTGCTTCCAGGCCGGTTTCAATCATAGAAGGTCGGAGTACATCGAGTTCCGCACTCAGACTGTTGATCATTTTTACCGATGTGCCGAGTTGAGCTTCATTAAAATACCGGCTGTTTGTGATAGAGTTTGTCACGATTTCGCTAAAACCCTGTCCCAGCAAATAGCCGCTTATCTTTTCACGCAAAATTTCTTTAGCCGCATTTTCATCAACCGAAGGGCGAATAGTGATTGCGCCGCTCAGTTCAACGTTATCGAGTCCATCTATACGCAGCACCTCTTCAACGATGTCCGCCGGAAGAGAGATGTCGGGTTTACTATACGGCACCAAAACATCTAACGACTCGTTTGTTTCACTTTTTATTTCAAACCCAAGCGCCGCCAGAATTTTCCTTGTGGCCGTTGGTGAATAATATTTACCGCTGAGCTTTTTAAGGTATTCAAACCTGATGTTCACTTGCTGCTTTGGCTTTGGCTCCGGGTAAATGTCCACAATCTCAGAAGCGATCTCTCCGCCCGCCACTTCTTTTACCAGCAAAGCTGTACGCTTTAGTACGTTTACCGTATTGGAAATATCGACTCCTTTTTCGAACCGGGTAGCTGCATCTGTTCGTAAACCCATCCTGACCGAGGTTCGCCTGATGGTTACAGGGTTAAACCAGGCGCTTTCCAGGAATATGGATGTCGTGCTTTCTTTCACCCCGCTGTCAACACCACCAAAAACGCCGGCAATACACATGCCCCCTGATGGGTTGCAAATCACCAGGTCGTCGCTTGCCAGTGTTCTTTCCTTTCCGTCAAGAGTAATAAATGGGGTCCCTGCAGGAAGGTTTCTTACGATAACAGTTTGATCAATGATTGCGGTAGCATCAAATGCATGAATGGGCTGCCCCGTTTCGTGTAGGATGAAATTGGTTACATCCACAACGTTGTTAATGGGTCGGAGGCCGATTGACATCAACCTGTTCTTTAACCAAACGGGGCTCTCCTGAACTTTT
>JASLBT010000377.1 GCA_030146445.1 Segetibacter sp.
AATGAAAATGCAACATGTATGGTCATCTCGGAAGATATCTACGTGATGTTGCTGGTAAAAACATTTTTCAAAACATTCATCACAAAAGAAATTGCCGACACAAAAACGAGCGTTGAAGCCATCATCTGTCTTTCTGCGGACAGCAGAGAACTTGTCGACGACATGATCAGTAAAGCAGTTTTGGCGGGCGGAACAACGTACAGAGCGCCGCAGGATATGGGCTTCATGTATTCACATGCATACCAGGACCTCGACGGCCATCTATGGGAAATCGTGTGGATGGATCCGGCCGCTGTTAATCCAACTTAAGCGCCGCAATAAAACAACTGAAAGCGATCAACTTTAAAACGAAAGCTACATCGGCAACAATGGCGACTACAACTCCTTACCCGGGTATCAGTCCACATGCTGAAGATGTATTCCTCCATACCCGGGCTTCAATCGTATGTAATTCCAACGAATTAACAATAACCCGCGTTGCATTATCCGGTTAGAACCCGGTTTCTAAAAGTTAACCAACCTTCTACCAAATCATCTTCTAAAACGTAATCAAATGAACAACCTTTTTCGTTATACATCACTAAACACCGACATGGCAACACTTTTTTTACGCCTGATCTTTGGAGGCATGTTTGTTCATTATGGCTATGGTAAACTGATCGGGTATAACGAGATCCTGCCGATGTTCGGCGACATTATCGGGATTGGTTCAAAGCTTTCTTTGATACTCGTCATCTTCGCAGAGTTCTTTTGCGGCTTACTCATTGTCGTCGGGATTTTCACAAGACTTGCGGTTATCCCTGTATTCATAACCATGATCGTTGCTTATTTTATTGCACATGCAAAAGATCCATTTGATGTAAAGCAAGTTGCCTTCATCTTCCTCGTGTTGTGTGTACCGGTATTTATCCTGGGGAGTGGCAAGTATTCGGTCGATTATCTTTTCCGCAAGAAGAAGTCCCACGAAAATAGGCCTCGACAATCTTCATTAAAACAGGCCGTCAGCTAAACGCTTAAAAAGCTGGAATTCTGAAAGAGACATAAGGATTGACACTAACCAATAATATCCTGGATTTAAAACTCAGACCATGGTAGAAGTTTTTAAAACTAATGTTCAGAACAGAGCAATTGCAAACATATTGATTACCGAGATTCACCGGAGCTTCCCTGCATATAGGGCCAGCTTCGACCTCGATGATTGCGATAAAATATTAAGGGTGGAATGTAAAGTGCGTGCGGTAGAAGCAAATGAATTGATCGTGCTCCTGCACGACTTCGGGTTTCAGGCGGAGGTACTCCCCGATGATCCGCCAGCTACCTGGAAACAATTGACTGCTGCTTATCCACTCGTTCAGAATTAAAGAGCGACCTAAAAGCGCGGGTAATAATTCGGAGCTTAAGGCTGAGCAATGTTGGCACCGCATCAACGTTTTCCAGGCTTAACAGCCGGGTTATCGGCGACGCCATTTGTTTGGTACTGCTTTTCTGATACCGATATCTCAATTCGGCGCAAGGAGTCCTCTGGCCTGTTCGTCTATTCGTCACCACAAATCAAAAACAATGGAAACACAGCACCTGACATCAGCGCTTCTCGACTCCCTCGCCGAACTTATAGATGAGGTCGGGTTTATGAGCGAACAACAACTGAACACAATTCCGTTTACAGGCAGTTGGACAGCGGCGCAACTCAGCCAACACATGATCATGTCGAACGGTGGTTTCTTCGGGATGTTGAACGGTCCGGTAGGCGACACAACGCGGGATCCTGAAGAATTTGTGGCAGGGATTAAAGAAGCATTTCTCGACTTTAATATTAAGATGGAATCGCCGGGGTTTGTTGCACCACCTCAAACCAATTATGTAAAAGAAGAACTCATCCGGGCTTTGCAAGCTATACGTAATGGCGTTGAACAATCGGTTCCCAACATGGATCTCTCAAAAATTTGTTTGGCCTTTGAGTTACCGGTATATGGATTTCTTAGCCGCACTGAGTCACTCGCGTTTATGCTTTACCATACCCGCAGACATTTGAGGCAGCTAGCCGAAATCAGGCGCCGGATTATTGAACCGGAATACGAATATCAATAGATCACCAGGATAAGTTTTACATTACAGGTGAAAACAAACGTATTCTTTTAACTGCTGATGGTCCTGGATAAAAAGGGAACCCGTAACCAATTGCTTACCATAAACTCAATAATATGTTTCAAAACACCAGGGCATTCAGCAGTTTCGGGGTAGATGATCTGCAAAAGGCGAAGCAGTTTTACGGCTTTGTACTCGGACTAACAGTTGTTGAGGGTACTATGGGGATCCTTGAACTCCACATTGAAGGTGGCATTCCCATAATTGTTTATCCGAAAACAGACCATACACCCGCTACTTATACGGTGTTAAACTTTCCTGTAGAAAATGTTGAAACGGCGGTGCAGCAGCTAAAAGCCCGCGGGATTGTTTTCGAGCACTATGACCTGCCCGGCCTGAAAACGGATGAAGACAATATCTTCCGTGGCGGCGGGCCAAAGATTGCCTGGTTCAAAGATCCCGCCGGAAACATCTTTTCGGTGCTTGAACAAGACGCGTAAGTCAGCGTCAGGCTTTCACGTTATCTATATCCTCCACTCCTCTTGAAGGGGAAAGAATTGCATGAAGTAACCTGCTTTATTTTGTAAGTAAAGATTGTACAGATCCCCTTTCAAACTATTTATCAGCGATATAAACCATCCTTCCCGTATCCGGCTCTTACAATCATCCTTTTCATCGACCTTAAGACTAAACTTTGGTCCGGCATGCTTCAAAACCATATTAAGGTCGCTTTTAGAAACCTTTGGAAAAACAAAGCGTTCTCTGGCATCAACATCTTCGGACTTGCTCTTGGTATTGCCTGTAGCCTGCTCATCTTCCTGTTTGTCCGGGATGAACTGAGTTACGATCGTTTTCATAAAAATGCCGACCAGGTTTACCGCGTTGTAAAAGATTTTGTAAACGATGATGGCAGCCGCCTCCCCGATGCCACATCTCCCGCGGCACTTGCACCCGCCATGCAAAAAGAAATGCCTGAAGTTGTTTCTGTTACACGAATTCGGCCAAATTGGGGTACCAAATACCTGGTAAAGTATGGTGAGCAAAAGTTTTCAGAAGAGAGACTCTTTCGTGTCGACAGCAGCTTTTTTGATGTGTTCACCTTTCCGTTTATCCGGGGAAATAAAGCGTCGGTATTCTCCGACGTTAATTCCATTGTGCTTACGGAAAGCACAGCAAAAAAAATATTTGGCAACCAGGACCCCATAGGTAAAGTGCTGGAGATCGACGGACCTTTCGGCAATCTTACCGTAACCGGGGTGCTCAGGGACGTTCCGGCAAACGCACACTTCCACTTCGACTACCTGGCGTCGTACCGGAAACTACCCTTCTCACTAGATGCAAACTGGGGCAGCTATAACGACTACACTTATGTAAAAACGAAAGCCGGCACCGATGCCGAACGGTTGACCCGTAAGATCCAGGAACTCTATAAAAGGAATGACAAGGAGGATGCCTCAAATATTTTTTATCTGCAATCCATCACCGATATTCATCTTCATTCGAACCTGAAGTGGGAACTGGAACCCAATAGTGATAAGCTATATGTATATGTATTCAGCCTTATAGGCCTGTTCATATTGCTCATCGCCGGGATCAACTATATGAACCTGGCTACGGCAAAAGCTTCGGCACGCGCCCGGGAAATCGGCGTGCGAAAAGTTGCTGGAGCATTGCGCGAATCGCTTATACGGCAGTTCCTGGTTGAGTCTGTCATCACGTGTATGATTGCTGCGCTGATCGCAGTTGCAATGACGCTGATAATTGCACCCTTTTTAAATGATCTTACCGGTAAAAGCTTACAGGTTCTGGCAGATCCAAGTTTGTTTTTGTACCTGCTGTCTGCAACCATCATGCTGGGCTTGTTTGCCGGCTTCTTCCCTGCCTTATACCTTTCTTCCTTCAACCCGATAACGGTGCTCAAGGGATTTAAGCTGAAAGAACAAGGTGCGCTAAGTCTCCGAAAGGTTTTGGTGGTAGTTCAGTTTACGATATCAATAGTATTGATCATTGGTGCATTGGTGATTACCCAGCAAATGGAATATATACAATCAGCAAGGCTTGGTTTAGATACTGAACAGGTTCTTGTCATCAACAAGGGACGGAACATAAGCACCGATAAACGGGATGCTTTTTATAACGAACTGCTGCAATTGCCCGGGGTGGAAAAGGCTGCACTTTCTTCGGGCATGGTCGCAGGATTGAATTCGACCAACAAGATGCGGGCAAGGGGTTCAGAAAATGAGCAACTGGTTAACTTCTTAGTCGCCGGAAACAACTTCTTCGATGTACTCGGCATAACATTCAGGGAAGGTCGTGGCTTTTCAGCTGCCCACCCATCAGATACTATGACCAATGGTACAGTCGGCCCTCTTGATCAAACGATAGGAAGTATCGTGATTAACGAGACCGCAGTCCGGGATCTCTCCATCGGTTTTCCTGCAGTTGGGAAACAACTTCTCTGGGGCACAGATGCCGACACCAGTTATTATGTAAATATTATCGGCGTGGTCAAAGACTTCCATTTCACCTCGATGCGAAACAAAATAAAACCGTTTGCCTTTATCAATATTCCGGGACAGTTAGGCACATTCGCAGTTAAGCTGAGCAGGGGAAACATAGCCGCGACAATTGGCGAACTCGAAAAAAAGTGGAACAGGATATCACCAGAGAAAACCTTTGAATACACCTTCCTTGATGAGTCGTTTGCATCGTTGTACCAGGCAGAAAGGCGATTCCATAAGGTATTCATCAGTCTTGTTGTGCTTGGCATTCTCATCGCCTGCCTCGGCTTACTTGGGCTCGCCACTTTTGCAGCTCAACAACGCGTAAAGGAAATCGGGATCAGAAAGGTCCTGGGTGCCTCGGTGTTAAGCATTACGCAATTGTTATCGGCGGATTTTTTAAAGCTCGTCATTATTGCTTTTCTTGTTGCATCACCAATCGCCTGGTATGCAGTAAACAACTGGCTGCAGGACTTTGCTTACCGCACCGAAATACATTGGTGGATATTTCCGTTAGCAGGTATCCTGGCAATCCTCGTTGCGTTAGTTACGATCAGCTTCCAGGCTATAAAAGCGGCCATAGTTAACCCCGTGAAAAGCTTACGCACAGAATAAAGCATTGCTGGGCTTGAGAAAGTATCCAGCGTTTTAAGGCTGCTCGAATTCGTACCAAATTAAAGGCATTAAAATGTTCTGACGATCTTGACTTCACCTCCTGCAACACGATAAAGTTATTACCTGATCAGCGTAATGGTGCCACTTTTCTGTAGCCATTTACCGTCACGCTTTTTTACCCGCAGGCTGTACACATATACCCCCGATGACTGTGGTATTCCCTTGATTGTTCCGTCCCAGCTCTTGAACTTATCAGCGGCTTCAAACACCACCTGGCCAAAGCGGTTGGATATTTGCCAGGCCGCTTCGACGATGGGGCCGAATAAATGCACCCGGTCGTTTTTACCATCCCCATTCGGCGTGAATGCTGATGGAATATAGACCTCTTCGAGTGGTTGAACATGAACCTGAACATATGCCGTGTCCAAACATCCGCCATCGCTTTTTCCGATTGCTCCAATGTTTACTGAAGCTAAAGCATCGAAGTTTTGACTGCGTGCTGACTGCACCGGAAACATCGGCTGCGGAATCCACTTTA
>JASLBT010000382.1 GCA_030146445.1 Segetibacter sp.
CAGATCCTCGGAGACTATGAAATCATTGGCCAGATAAAATCAGCCGTAAAGATTGCAAAGCAATACGGTTTTATTGGGGCCTTCCTCGAACGACTTGTAAACTGTGTTCTGCAGTCAAATAAAAACATCAAAAATCAAACGGCATTAAGTGGTGGAACGGTATCCGTATCGTTTGCTGCGGTTCAATACATCCGTCGCTACTTTGGCAACCTTGCGGGTAAGAAAATTCTTCTCCTCGGCATCGGCAAAATAGGCAGGAATACGTGTAAAAACCTGGTGGACTATCTTAATAAGCCAAACATCACACTTGTAAACCGTACAGAAGAGAAAGCAGCTCAACTTGCCACTGAATTGGGGCTGAGCTACGACTCGTATGAAAACCTGGCTGCTCAGGTAGCTGAGGCAGATATAATACTGGTGTCAACCAATGCTCCCGAACCAACAATCCTCACGAGCTATTTCACGGGTAGTACACCTAAACTGGTCATAGATCTTTCTATTCCTTACAATGTTCAGGAAGAAGTAAAATGTTTACCGGGCATAACCCTGGTAAATGTTGATGAGCTATCGAAGCTGAAGGACGAAACCCTTCAAAAAAGGATTTCTGAGATTCCAAAAGCAAAAGCAATTATCGCGCTTCATAAAGCTGAATTCATCGATTGGTGCGACATGCGGAAAAATGCTCCGGTGATCAATGCTGTAAAGAAGAAATTGCACGACATGCACCAATGCAGCATTTTTTTATCAACTTATCCAAAACTAAAGACTACCTCTCCGGCAGTAGCCAGCGTTAATCAGGAAGCCATTCAGAAGGTCATTAAAAACATGGCTGTCAAGATGCGGGTTAAGAAAACTCCTGGTTGCGCTTATATCGAAGCGATCAACGATTTCATTATTACCCACGTTAATTAATATGCAGAGTAAGGTGCTGAAGATTGGTACCAGGGAAAGCCAGTTGGCGGTTTGGCAGGCGACCCGGGTAAAGGAACTGCTGTATTTAAACGGGTTTGAAGCCGAACTCGTTTACATCAAAAGCGAAGGTGACGTTGACTTACAAACCCCGCTGTACGAAATGGGTGTCCAGGGTATATTCACACGCAGCCTGGATATTGCTTTGCTGACGGGACGTATAGATCTTGCGGTACACAGCATGAAGGATGTTCCTACACGCCTGCCAGAAAGGATCATTCAGTCGGCAGTACTTGAAAGAGGTTCGTACAAAGACCTGCTGGTATATAAAGATCCCTCGCTCACCGAAAAATGGCAGATAAGCGCTGCTTCCATCTTCCCGGATCCGGAGCTCAGCGGCATCATCGCTACCAGCAGTATTCGACGTAAAGCGCAGTGGCTACACAGGTATCCCGGGCATACTGTCGAAAACCTTCGTGGTAATGTTAATACGCGACTGACTAAGTTGGCGGAGAGTGAATGGGATGCAGCGATTTTTGCAGCCGCCGGGCTGGAGCGGATCAACCTGCGACCAGAGACTTCGGTAGAGTTGGATTGGATGTTACCGGCGCCTGCGCAGGGTGCTATTGTGGTGGTGTGTAAAGAAGGAGATCAATATGCTTATGAGTCGTGCCAGGCCTTTAACCACACCGAAACCGCCTTATGCACGCGAGTAGAGAAGGATTTCCTGCGTGCACTTATGGGCGGTTGCTCTACCCCGATCAGTGCGCTTGCAAAGATTAACGGCAACCACATAGATTTTACCGGAAACATCTTTTCAGTAGACGGTATGCATAAAGTGGAGATCACCAAACAATCCCGCATCGATGATGCCGCCGAACTTGGATCTGCTGCTGCTGCTGAATTACTTGAACAAGGCGGCCAGTCTATTGCAGACACCATACAACATGAAAGAACCTATTAAAATATTGTGTACCCGGCCACTTGACGACGCGTTGATTTGGGCCGCTGCAGAAAAAGGGATTTCAATTGAAACTTCCTCCTTTATCGAAACCACCCCGACAATCACTCCGGAAGTCTCCGAGTACATCGCAAAGGCCGCAAGCAGCCGCTGTGATGTGGTCATTACCAGCATGAACGCTGCAGAAGCCGTTATTGGCGAACTGAAGAAAAACCGCTCCGTTCCGCCGTGGCACATTTACACCATGGGCGGTACAACGAAAGATCTCCTGCAGCATCATTGGAGCGAACTTTCCGACCTGGTTGTGGCCGACGACGCATCGGTACTTGCTGATAAAATCATAGATGAGAACCCGATAGAAGTCGTGTTTTTTTGTGGAAATATCCGGCGCGATGAATTGCCCGAAAAACTTAAAGGGGCATTCATCAAGGTAGATGAAGTTAAGGTTTACGACACGGTATTGACGTCCAAAAGGGTCGAAGGCGAATACGACGGCATCCTGTTTTTTAGCCCGAGCGCAGTGGAAAGCTTTTTCCAGGGCAATACCGTTGCGAAACATACCGTCCTGTTTGCAATTGGTAACACCACCGCTTCAACAATACGGCAGTATTGTGAAAACACGGTTATTACGGCTGATCAGCCGGGCAAAGATCATCTTGTGGAAAGAACAATCGGGTACTTCAACACGTTAAACAGTTGAAAGGCACTCTTGCAATATAAAATATGACTGACTTAAAAAATGATCTTCTCTTAAGGGCGCTCCGTGGCGAAGAAGTTGAAAGACCCCCGGTATGGATGATGCGCCAGGCAGGAAGGTACCTACCAGAATACCTCGAATTAAAAGCGAAATACGACTTTTTTGAGCGCGTTCAAACGCCCGAACTCGCGACCGCAATAACGCTTCAACCAGTGGATCTCGTTGGAGTGGATGCAGCAATAATCTTTTCGGATATATTGGTGATCCCACAGGCTATGGGTTTGGAAGTACTGATGGAAGAAGGTAAGGGACCATCCCTCCCCGCGGTGATCAGGACAAGCCAGGACATAGACAAGTTGCAAACCGATGGCGTTGAACACAGTTTAAGGTATGTAACGGAAGCCCTGGCGCTTACCAAAACGGAGCTTAACGGTCGGGTTCCGTTAATCGGTTTTGCCGGCGCACCCTGGACCATACTCTGCTATATGGTAGAAGGTAAAGGAAGTAAAACCTGGGACAAAGCAAAGCAATTTGCTTATACCTGCCCCGATTTGGCGCATCGGCTGCTTCAAAAGATTACTGATATCACCATTAAATACCTGTTGGCACAGGCCAAAGCCGGTGCCGATATGGTGCAGGTTTTCGATAGCTGGAGCGGCTCGTTAAGTCCGGCTGATTTCAAAAATTTCGCTCAACCTTACCTCTTACAGATAGTCAGTGGTGTAAAGGACCAGGTTCCGGTTACTTTATTTCCTAAAGGCAGCTGGTATGCGCTGGAAGACCTGAGTAAAAGTGGTGCTTCTGCTTTGGGTATAGATTGGTGCGTGACGCCGCAATTTGCCCGGCAGGCCACTGGCAACCGCATTACCTTACAGGGAAACTTCGATCCTGCAAAGCTGCTTGCACCGATTCCGGAAATTAAGACTGCAGTAAAGAATATGATTGATGGCTTTGGTGCACGCCGGTATATTGCTAACCTTGGTCATGGCATAACACCCAACGTTCCGGTAGATCATGCACGGGCCTTTGTAGATGCGGTTAAGGCGTATAAGGCAGGAGAAAATAGTAAGGAAGATTGATTGTTGTGAATAAAACCGGTTCATCATGGAGATCGATATTAAGGAGCAATGGATAGCATTCATACACCAGTTGCAGGACGATATTTGTCGCGGGCTTGAGGTTGTTGATGGAAAAGCAACTTTTGTTGAAGACGCGTGGCACCGCCCCGAAGGTGGAGGCGGTAAAACAAGGATAATTGCAGGTGGAAATGCGATCGAAAAGGGCGGGGTTAATACATCAGTCGTGTTTGGCGAGGTAACCGATCCGATGCGTACCCAGTTAAAAATTGATGGACACAGCTGGTTTGCTGCCGGCCTCTCTCTTGTTATTCATCCTGCTAACCCGTTTGCCCCGACCGTTCATGCCAACTACCGGATGTTCGAGTTGTATAATGCTGAGCAGCAGGTCGTCGATCGATGGTTTGGAGGAGGTACTGATCTTACCCCATACTACCTTTTTGAAGATGACGCAGCTCATTTTCATGCCACTTACAAAAATGCATGTGACCAGTTCGATGCTTCTTTTTATCCAAAGTTCAAAAAGGAATGCGACAACTATTTTGTCAACTGGCACAGAAACAATGAACGTCGCGGAATTGGCGGTATCTTTTACGATTATCAAAAGCCTTCACTACAAAGGGATGTGAATTTCTGGCTTTCCTTTGCTAAAACGTGCGGTTATGCATTTTTAGACGCTTATGTTCCAATATTGAATAAGCGGATACAAACTCCGTTTAGGGCTGAACATAAACACTGGCAGGAGATCCGGCGTGGTCGCTATGTTGAGTTTAACCTCGTTCATGACCGGGGTACATTGTTCGGTCTCAGAACAAATGGACGTATTGAAAGCATACTCATGAGCCTGCCCCCAACTGTTCGCTTCGAATACAACTACCAGCCAACTGCCGGCAGCCCTGAGGACAACCTTTTACAGGCATGCCTCCACCCGGTAGATTGGGTTTAACTTATGTCTGCTACGCTAAGCAGTTCACGATAACTTTAGAAAAGATGTTATTACAAAGAAGAAACAGGATATTACGTGCGAACCCCTCCATACGTTCGATGGTGGCTGAAACTGTACTTACACCCAACGACTTTATAGTGCCTTTATTTATCGATGAAGGTAAGCATACCCAGGCCGAAATAGCGTCTATGCCCGGCTACTACCGCAGGAGTTTAGACCTTACTGTTAAGGAAGTGAAGGAGCTTTGGAGCATGGGTATCAAATGCGTATTGTTATTTATAAAGTGTAAAGACGAGTTAAAGGATAACACCGGAAAAGAGGCCTGGAACAAAAACGGACTCATGCAACGGAGTATAAAGGCCATTAAAGATGCTGTACCCGAAATGTATGTGATGACCGATGTGGCGCTGGATCCTTATTCATCTTTTGGTCACGACGGTATCGTGGAAGAAGGAGAAATCGTGAATGATCCGACCGTGGAAGCACTTGTTAAGATGAGCATTAGTCATGCAGAGGCGGGAGTGGATATGGTTGCACCCAGCGATATGATGGACGGCCGCATAGGCGCAATCAGGCAGGGGTTTGAAGATAATGGGTTTACAAAAACCGGTATTATGGCTTACAGCGCAAAATATGCCTCTTGCTTTTACGGGCCCTTTCGCGATGCTCTCGATAGTGCGCCTGGCTTTGGTGATAAAAAGACCTACCAGATGAATTTCGCAAACCGGACTGAAGCCATTAAAGAGGCAATGATGGATGTGGAAGAAGGTGCCGACATCGTGATGGTAAAGCCGGGATTGCCCTATCTCGACATCGTTCGTGAAGTAAAAAATGCGGTTGACATCCCTGTCAGCGTTTACAACATCAGCGGCGAATACGCGATGATCAAGGCGGCATCAAAAATGGGCTGGATAAACGAGGAGAAAGCGATACTGGAAACCCTGACTTCGTTTAAACGCGCCGGTGCCGACCTGATTGCAACCTATTTCGCTAAAGACGCCGTGAAGCTGTTAGCCGGGTAGGGATGACGCCTTCTTTTTTGACTTCTAACTTTTTCACTTCCTCTTTGCCCAAATATCAGCCGACTTAATATGACAACAAACAGCAACGAACTTTTTGAACGCGCGCAGCGCTCTATACCGGGTGGCGTGAATTCTCCGGTACGTGCATTTAAAAGCGTTGGCGGCACCCCGGTGTTTATGAAATCGGCAAAAGGCGCATACCTCTACGACGTAGACGGTAATCGTTACATCGATTATATTGCCTCCTGGGGCCCGATGATCTTAGGGCATGCCTGGGAACCTAGCGTGAGGGCTATTCAACAATATGCGGCTTATTCAACTTCCTATGGGGCGCCTACCGAGCTCGAAGTAAAGATGGCTGAACTCATCGTCAGCATGGTGCCGAATGTAGACCTGATCCGGATGGTGAGCAGCGGCACGGAAGCTTGTATGAGTGCCATACGGCTGGCGCGCGGCTATACCGGTCGTAATAAGATCATTAAATTCGAGGGCCAT
>JASLBT010000420.1 GCA_030146445.1 Segetibacter sp.
AGGATCATCACCCAAAGCGGCCACGGAAAACCCTTTAGCTTTCCGCCGGAGCCTGAAGTAAGCCACCATATGCACCACAAAAGGGTGTTAACGATAAGGTACGAGTAAAGTGACCTCCGAAACTCTGCCCTTCTCCTTGCAACTTTCCATAACCGTGCATCGTGTTGATCATCCATAATAGTAAAATTACGAACATCAAAGTACCACAATTGATGTAAATAAAAAAGCCATTAACGATAGGCAGAAAATAGTTGATCAGCCGATGAGGTGGGTCAGTAGTCCGTCTCTTAGCTTGGGTTCGAACCAGGTGCTTTTGGGAGGCATTACATTTCCGCTGTCGGCGATATCGAAGAGTTGATCTATGCTTACGGGAAAAAGGGAAAATGCAACTGCACCGTCGCCTTGCTTAACCCTTTTTTCCAGTTCTCCCAGGCCACGTATGCCGCCAACGAAGTCGATCCTTGTGTCGGTACGGGGGTCTTGTATGTTTAGTATCTCAGCCAGCACATTGTCCTGTAGAATAGTAACATCGAGAACGCCGATTGGATCAGCTTTTATGATCTCAGGTTTAGCCATCAGCCGGTACCAATTGCCGTCGAGGAACATCCCAAATTCGTGCAGTTGTGCAGGTTTTACGGCCTTTTCACCGCGTTGTTCAACGAAAAACTTCTGTTCAATTTTATGCAGGAAGTCGTCCTTTGAATGCCCGTTCAGGTCCCTTGCAACACGGTTATAATCCATAATGTAAAGCTGGCTTGCCGGAAACAACGTCGTCAGGAAGAAGTTGGCGCCTTCTTTTGCTGAAGCTCCAAGGTGTTTTCGAACCTGCGCAGCTGATGCGGCACGGTGGTGCCCATCTGCGATATAGGTATGAGGCACAGAGGACGCAAACAACGCGGTAATTTGCGCAATTGTAGCAGTATCGTTTACTACCCAAATTGCATGTTGAATATTATCGTCAGCCTTGAAATCGTAAATGGGCGTTCGGCCCGATTTCCAGTGTTCTATCAAAGAGTCAATTTCGGAAACCTGCCGGTAAGCCAGGAACACATTGCCCGTTTGGGCGCCTGTTGTTTTGATGTGGTTAATGCGGTCCTGCTCTTTTTCAGGGCGTGTAAATTCATGTTTTTTGATGATGTTCCTCTCGTAGTCGTCGACTGAACTTACACATACAAGGCCAGTTTGGCTTCTGCCATCCATTACCAATTCGTAAATATAGTAGCACGGTTTGCTTTCTCTGAACAAAATGTTGCGCTGAACAAAGGCATCGAGGTTCTGTCTTGCTGTATCGTAAACTACCTGGCTGTGAATATCTGTGTTTTCAGGAAGATCAATTTCACTTTTTGTAATGTGTAAAAATGAATAGGAATTACCCTGCGACTCAATTTTTGCTTCTTTGCTGTTCAGAACGTCGTAAGGTTTCGAAGCCACCTTTGGCGCCAGTTCTGCTGCAGGCCGAAGTGCTTGAAATGGAGAAATCTTTGCCATCAAAAATGATTATTGAACCCGCAAGATACTAAATGCGGTTTCATGTTCCTCTGCTGTTAGTAATTGAACTTTTTTCGCGCGTAAGTAAGTTGATTAGGTTACTGAAAAGTTGCCGATCTGTGTGATCCCAGGCGTTTCTCATACAGGAGGCGAACCACTACAAAACCCGTTGGCAAACGAGTGTGTCACGAACCGTTACCGGACCTTGTTCGCGGTGCCCGGATGGGAGTCGCGACACTTGTGGCTAAAGGCAGGTAAAAGAAATTGCATGTACTATCGCTCAAGTGAGCAGCATCAATCCATCGGTGAATAGCATTGTTGCCGTAAAAGTGAGTGACACCCGTCCGACTGCGCAGCGGGCGGGCAACCGGAGCCGAACATTGAACCCGGAAGCTGGTCCGAAAAAAGTCCTGATATGCTTGTTGACGAATATTATTGAAGCGGATAAATTAATCGAATGCTATCATCAGTCCGCCAATTCGCGCCGGTTGAACACCCTTTTGTTTTTCCAACTCGCCTGTGCGCTCATCCATGTTGAGCTGCGAAAGCTTTCATGGCATCGCACATTACCTGTACGCTGGTTAATGGCAAAGCATTGTAAAGCGAAACCCGGAAGCCGCCAACGCTTCTGTGTCCTTTTATGCCATAAAGATTAAGTGCTTTGCAGTGTTCGATAAACAACTTTTCCAAAGCCGGGTCCTTCATAATAAATACGGCATTCATCTTACTTCTGTCTTTCGTAGCAACTGGTCCGGTAAACTGCGGAAGGCTGTCTATTGTGTGATAAAACAGTGATGCTTTTTCTTCATTTATCTCCTCCATGACCTTTACACCACCAAGGCTTTTTAACCACTGCAGTGTAAGCATGCTAACATAGATGGCAAATACAGGCGGGGTGTTGAGCATTGAGCCATTCGCAATATGGTTGCGATAATCCATCATGGTTGGCAACCTGCGGTTTACTTTGCCAAGTGAGTTTTTATTCACCACCAGCAGGTTAACACCGGCTGCGCCCATGTTTTTTTGCGCGCCGGCATAGATGAGGTCGAAACGATTAAAATCCAAATGGCGGCTAAAAATGTCGCTACTCATGTCGGCAATCAGTGGCACACCCTTACTGTAAGGCATGTCTTGCCATTGGGTGCCCTCGACTGTATTGTTGGTAGTAAAATGGAGGTACTTCGCATGCCCTGGCACCGTGAATTCGTTTGGTATGTAGGTGTGATTTTTATCGGCCGAAGAAGCAACCACGTCGACGTTTCCAAACAACTTCGCTTCTTTAATTGCCTTGGATCCCCAGATACCACTATCGACATACGCCGCCGTGTCGTTCTCGTTCAACAGGTTCAATGGCACCTGCATAAACTGGGTGCTCGCACCACCGTGCAGGAACAACACCTCGTGGTCACTATCGAGATTCATCAGTTCTTTCACGAGCGAAACTGCCTCATGTAAAATCCCCTCAAACAATGGGGTTCGGTGACCAATTTCCAGTATGGAGAGACCGGTATCATTGATGTTAAGGATGGCTCTTGCGGCTTGTTCTAAAACCGGTTGCGGCAGAATTCCCGGACCTGCATTGAAGTTGTAGACCATAGTTTTCATTGAGGGCGCAAAATAGGTAATATTCGTTTTTGCACACACTCACTATTTTCCTTCATGTACCGTCTCCCGTCAGTGGTTTTCTGTGCCTAGGGTGCCGGATTTGTCTCTCCATGCAGCGTTCAGCGAATCAAACCCGTTAATCTCACTCGGTGTAAATTGAACATTGGCCAGTTCTTTCAGATCCGGTTGACCAGCGTTTACCCATGCAGTATACCACAACGATGCGACTGCACCGATACTTTCACGCATTCTTTTCTCTACCATGTTTTCGAGCCTTTTATTGTAGGCGATCGAAAACGCAGAAGAGTACTGCCGGGTGAGCTTTCCGTTGCGATCCTCAAAGGCAAATTTCCGGTCCGCTGAAAATTCCCTCGTCAATGCTGCTTCTGTTTGCAGCACACGCTCTGCGAGTGCAGCGCTTTCGAGCACCCGGCTCCAGGTAAATGCCGGCACATTTTCGATGTACTGTGCTTTGCCAATGATGAAGTCGAACGAAGTTTCCGCGAGTAGTTCAGGAATTCTTCCTTCCCAGAAAGCGTGTATACCTCTTTGACCTGTTAACTGGCCATCATGATTTTGAGTAGCATGTAAGGGCACATGAGCATCGGCGATATAGTGCCCAAGGTCGGCCGCCGTTTTTAGAATTTTTCCACCATTCTTTTCCTTGAACGCACCAGTTAACCGTTGAACCATGATGTTGATCCACCACGGAACAATCCCTTTCGACTGAAGTGTATCCAGGCTGTACTTCGCAATTGCATCCTCCCACTTCCGGGGCAAAGCATTGTAGGGATAAGCGCCATAATAATCGATGTCGATGTAATGCCTGGCGGCTTCCTCAGCAAGCACATACCGTCGTTTGTCGGCATCTGTTGAATGGTCGCTTAAGAAGCGGATGTTTGGTTTAAACATCACCATCATTTCGGGGGGAAGTAAAAAAACAGCGTAGTAGTTGATTCGCTGGTGTGCAAAAAAGCCCCAGCAATAACTGTTTTGATAGCAACAGCTCAGCAGCCAAAAAAGCATTAGCCGCTTCATACCTGCACTTTATTTTCAACTTCAGTCACCCCGCCACTTACGGCGAATTTCATTGCATCGCCTGAGGAAATCTCGTCCATCAAACGAATTTTATCGCGCGGTACAATGTACACGATCCCGCTTATTGCATACGAATGTGGGACATAAACTGCCGCATGACCCGGTAGACCCATTGAGTTGCATTCCACCTGGGTCATAAAGCCCATACGCCATACATCTGAACCGTCTACGTTAACCAACACCGGTTTATCAAACTTTCTTTTGTTTCCGGCGAACGCTTCCATAAAGTCTTTCACTGAAGAATAGATAAACTTTATTCCGGGAGTTCGCTCCAGAAGGTGACCAAAAAAGTCAACCATTTTCCCGACTACATACGACGACGAAACATAGCCAACCGTAATCACAATCGCCACTACCAATACAAAGCCAAGGCCCGGTATCTTGTATGGACGACCTGACTCATTCAGTCCAAACAACGAGGGGAAAAGCCGGTAAAGTAAGTTAGGAAGGATATTGTCGACATAGCCGAAGAGGGAAAGCACCGCCCAAAGCGTGATGGTAATTGGTGCGAGAATGATCAGCCCCTGCAGGAAGTATTGCAGAATTTTTCGCCAATCCCAGGTAGGCCGAAATCTTGAAAAATGGTTCATAAAGGAGACGAAATTGGATGATACAATTGATTGGTGACGTGCTTGCTGGTGTAAGATATATCGCGTATTGCAAACTAAGGTTTCATTTTAGTTGCGGTTAAAAATACAACGCTTCTGTTATCGTGTAAACAAACACCTGCTTGTGTTGACAAACCTCATTACCAACTGCTGGCGATTTTTGAAGGGTATGATGGTCCTTTGTTCCCTGCAACACGAATTTTCGCTTCTCAGCTAAACCAGTTTCTTTTTGCCGTTCATACCGGAATTTTGCCACAAAAACCAAGGAAACTTTCGCAACCGTAAAAGTTTCCTTAGTTTTGCTCCAGACTCCCGAGATTATGGATACACGGCAACGCATCTTAGATAAAGCGCTGGAACTGTTTAATAAGTTTGGAATAAGGCGTGTGACAATGGATGAAATTGCCAGCCAGGTGGGTATGAGTAAAAAAACCATTTACCAGGTATTTATCGACAAAGACGAATTGGTAGATGCAGTGATCGGCGTGCACATTGCGGATAATAAATGCCGTTGTGAGCTGGACCGGCAAAAAGCGGATAATGCTATTCACCAGGTATTCCTGGCCATGGATATGACGCAGGAGATTTTCTCAAAAATGCATGCGGGAATACTTTATGACCTTCAGAAATTTCACCCAAGGACCTTTGCCCGCTTTGCTGAATTCAGGGATTGCTACCTGTACACCATAGTAGATGACAACCTAAAATGGGGGATCGAAGAAGGATTATACCGGGAAGACATGAACCTTGACGTGATTATAAAAATCCGTTTAACAACCATGTTTCTTCCTTTCAACCAGGACATTTTTCCATCTCCCAAGTATAACCTGGCCCATGTGGAAAAGGAAACATTTGAACATTTTATTTTCGGCGTGGCTACGATAAGGGGTCATAAACTTATCGATAAATACAAACAAGAAAGATTAAAAAAACACAAACAATGAGGAAGCAGTTCAAGATAATTTTCTTTTTACTTCTGCTTGTAGCAACATCAGGATACCGGTCGACTGCCCAAACACGCTATGATCTGACGGTTCGGGAAGCAGTTGAGCTTGCATATAAAAACGTAACAGAACTTAAGAATGCCCAGCTCGACTATCGTATCCAGGAAAGCGTAAACAAGGAAACCGTTGGAAGGGCTCTTCCACAGGTCTCCGCAAATTTAGGTACCCAATACTTTCTGCAGCTGCCCCTCATCCTTTTTCCCAACGCTGCCGATGCCGGTATTTACAACATTCTTGTAAAAGAAAAGCTGTTGCCGGCCGGCACGGTCATTCCAACGCCAAACCTTCAGGCAGTGAGTTTTCAACAACCCTGGAACCTTGCTGCAAGTGCATCGTTACAACAACTGCTGTTTCAGCCCGACGTGTTTGTTGGTTTGCAGGCGCGGCAGACAGCCCTCGACCTTTCTTCCTCGTTGCTTGCCCAAACCAAAGAGCGGATCAAAGATTCTGCATACAAGCGATACTATGCGATACTCATTGCACAAAAGCAATCCTATTTTTTAAATGAAGGCATTAAGCGCCTCGAGAAATTGTACCACGACGACTCCGTATTGTATAAAAACGGCTTCGCAGAAAAACTCGATCTCGAC
>JASLBT010000022.1 GCA_030146445.1 Segetibacter sp.
GCAGGATGTAGGTAAAATGAAAGAGCGGAACCATGGTTCCGCTCTTTACAACAAGGTATATTTTGATTAATATCTTTTCTCTTTGATCCTTGCACTCTTACCGCTTCTTTCTCTAAGGTAAAACAGTTTAGCCCTGCGTACCTTACCCACTTTATGAACTACTATAGAGTCAATGTTAGGGGAGTTTACCGGGAACAATCTTTCTACGCCAACACCATCAGAAATTTTGCGTACCGTGAATGTTGCAGTTGCACCCACACCCTGACGTTTAATTACATCGCCCTTGAAAGATTGGATCCTTTCTTTATTTCCTTCGATGATTTTATAGTTTACGGTAATGTTATCACCGGCCTTAAACTTAGGAACCTCTTTGTTTGCAGTGAGTTGCTCATGCACGAAAGCTACAGCGTTCATATCAATTATTTTTGCGTTGGCAAAGGTAGGTGTAAAAGTTTAGAATCTAAAACGTTGAGGGAATTAATTTAGAGGATTCATTCTTTCACGAGATAATGTGCGGCTTTACCACGTGAAAATGATTGAACAACGAGTTTTCCAGGTGCGAAATAGTCATCAACCGCCGTTTTTTGTTCCTTACTCTCTGAATAATTTTCGAGAATAAGAATACCGTGTTGCACGATTCTCGGGTACAGGAACTCCAGCGCTGTAATGGTACTTTCGTAGTCGTTTAGATCTATATTGAGCAGTACAATTTTGCTTTCCGGATTTTCAATCAGGTATTCGGGTATAGTCTCACATACATCACCGGGAACGAATTCGATCTCCTGTTTAATAACAGGCTTTTTCTTCGGCAGTATCGAAGTTTTATTTTCCGTCTTCGCCGAAAAACAAACTTCTGAGTGCATTCGTACTTCCTGTAAACAAATCGAACTTTTTTCAAATGCCACCATCTTCTGGGTGAGCGCCTCGCCAACAATGTTATTAAGCAGATCAAATCTCGCAAAGCCCTCCTGCTCCGTAACCCCGCATTTTACAATTATTCCCTCAAGATGTTTAATTCGTCGTATAACGTCAGCATCATCCGGAACCTCGCCGTTCCAAAAGCCTTGTAATACAGGCGTATGTGAAACACTTTCAAGTTCAATCGGGTAAGCAACAAAGGATTTCATACTGATGTGTTTGTTTTGATTTTCAATCTGCGATCGATTTTCTCCCGCCTGGTACTTCTTTGAACAGCCTAAATAATCCATAAACCCTGCTACGTAGATTGATAATCAGGTACAAATGGTTGCATCACATTGAGAATGGGAACAAAAAAACCACCCTGGCAGGTGGTTTTTTTGTTCCCTCATTAATTACAATCACGCGAGGTTGTGATATCTAACAGTTACGGATTATCGGGCGATGTTTACGGCGCGCTTTTCCCTGATGACCGTTACCTTGATCTGGCCGGGGTAGGTCATTTCAGTCTGGATCTTTTGTGCGATCTCGAAGCTCAGCTTATCACTGTCCCCGTCAGTTACTTTCTCCGCCTCTACAATTACCCGAAGTTCCCGGCCGGCCTGGATGGCATACGCCTTTTCAACGCCCTGGTAAGCAAGCGCAAGGGTTTCAAGTTCTTTAATCCTTTGCAGGTATTGCTGCATTATTTCCCGACGTGCGCCCGGCCGTGCCCCACTAATCGCATCACAAGCCTGGATGATAGGAGAGATGACATATTGCATTTCCATTTCGTCGTGGTGTGCACCAATGGCATTCACTACCGCAGGATTTTCTCCGTATTTCTCGGCGAGCTTTGCACCGAGCAAAGCGTGGCTAAGTTCTGTTTCTTCGTCGGGAACCTTACCAATATCGTGTAAAAGACCTGCTCTTTTTGCAAGTTTGGGATTCATGCCCAGTTCACCCGCCATCAAGGCACATAGGTTAGCTACTTCGCGGCTATGCATCAGCAGGTTCTGACCATAGGAAGAACGGAACCTCATCTTGCCTACTATCCTCACAAGTTCTTTGTGGAGACCATGAATACCTAATTCGATGACGGTACGTTCGCCGATTTCCATGATCTGGTCCTCTAACTGCTTGCGTGTTTTTTCAACAACCTCTTCAATTCTGGCAGGATGAATTCTTCCGTCAGAAACGAGTCGTTGTAAACTAAGCCGGGCAATTTCCCGTCGCAAAGGATCAAATGAAGAAAGGATAATCGCTTCTGGGGTGTCATCAACAATCAGGTCAACACCCGTAGCAGCTTCAATTGCCCGGATGTTCCGGCCTTCGCGGCCGATGATCTGCCCTTTTATCTCATCACTTTCAAGATTAAATACCGTGATCGCATTTTCAATGGCCTGTTCTGCAGCGGTACGCTGTATGGTTTGAATAATGATTTTGCGGGCTTCCTTGTTCGCTTTTTGTTTTGCGTCGTCAATGATCTCCTGCTGTAAACCCAGTGCACGGGCATGTGCGTCCTGCTTCAGACTTTCGACCAACTGCGACTTTGCCTCTTCTGCTGTAAGACCGGCAATTTTTTCAAGACGGCGGATATGCTCTTCCTGGTGTTTCTCGAGTTCGGTTCTTTTTAGGTTAACAACTTCGATCTGGCGATTTAAGGTTTCCTTGAAAGTTTCGTTCTCTTTGAGTTGTTTATCGAGGTTGCTTTCTTTTTGATTGATGGTAACTTCTTTTTGTTTCAGCCGGTTTTCCTGGTCACCGATCTTCCGGTTTTTTTCGAGTACTTCTTTGTCATGTTCAGCCTTCAGTTGAACGAACTTCTCTTTTGCCTCGAGTAACTTTTCTTTCTTTAGCGTTTCCGACTGTTGTTGTGCATCATTAATAATCTTTTGTGCCTGTTGCTCCGCTTCTTCCACCTGCTTCCTGGTGTCTTTAGCAAAGATCATTTTTCCGGCAGCGATGCCAACTGCCAATCCTACAATGCCGATGATAATGGATATTACTATTGGATCCATGGTTGGTTTTTTTGTTTAAGGGTTCAAAATCATATTTCCTTCTCACTAAAACTTGGTGTTTTTGTAAGCGCAAGGTTGCGAAGATAATTATAAAGATGATAAAACGAGGTCGCTGCTAAAAAGCACAAAACGTGGCTATTAGAAGTGTTTTAGCGCAGTTCTCAACGCGTGGTCAATTACAGAAAAGGGAGGATTTTTCCAGCGCTGGGAAGAATCCGGCGTTGTTCAAGCTTTAGAAATGCCGCGAGATGAGCGTTGACAAAAACATTGTAAGATAGACTGGCAAAGGGTTTCAGGAGATTCGGCTTACTTGCTAAATCACCTGGTAAAAAGGGTGGCATACTATTCCTTATTACGGGTACACTACAGCAATCTAAATTTTCTGAAACTAACTTGTATGAAAAAACTGTCTACTATCGTCATTGCCTTGTTTTGCTTGTCTGCCTGCATGAAGCAGCAGGTGTATCCCGTTAACCCAGAATGGCCGGCGTTGCAGGAGATTGATCACCGGTTTCAATTGAGCTCGTTTGCTGCGAAACGCACGGGCACTGACGTACAGCTCAGTGTTACCACGGCATGGGAGAGAAACATCATCGGGCTCGAGGTTTTGCGCGGAACATCGCTTAAGGAATTCTGCGTAATAAACAGTATTGTACCTATCGGAAATTCCACTACTCCGCGCACTTATACATTGCTCGACCAGGTTGATACCGGTACCAGTGTATTTTACCTGGTAAAGTATACAAGTTCAGACGGAACTTCAGGTTACAGCGCCCCTTTCAAAGCAGTGGAATAGCTAGTCCTAGTCGGTTGTGGACAGTAGCTCCGGATACGGACTTAAGAATTGTTGCTCTCCGTACCGGCCAAAGCTTTG
>JASLBT010000082.1 GCA_030146445.1 Segetibacter sp.
TCAGGCATTTCGAAGTTAAAATCGTTACCGTTGAAGGAATAGCTACGGAATTTATTTTCGCCCAATGTCGCGGTTGTTTTGCTCTCTTTACCATTCCTTTTATAGGTAATGTCCACTTTATCATTTGGCTTATACCCGTTAATAGCTGCCACGAGATCATCGCCGTCAGCGATTTTCTTGTCGCCCACCCTGGTGATCACGTCTCCCTGTTTCAAACCGGCCTTTTCAGCTCCGCTTTCTTTGCTAATCACGCTGATCTTAGCACCTTCATCGCTCTTTTCGGTTGTTACTCCCAGCAACGCTTTGTTTGCACGATCTTCAAATCGCTGGGCACCTCCACGTGGAATAGTCATCGCGCGAGCCCGGGGAGAAGTCACCGTTGTGCCGTGATTACGACTACGACGTAGTACGGTCACTTCGCCGTCCTTTAATTCGTCAGCAGGTTTGCCATTCACAGTTACCTTGTCTCCGTCGATAACGATGGTTGTTTTTCCTTTTTTGTCACCATTCTGGCGAATGATAATCTCCTCGGTTTTTTCAACCTTTTTGCCGGCTTTCTCATTGGCGTCCTGAGCCTGCACAGCTGTTGTTGCAAGTGCAACGGCAAGAACTAAGGCTGAGGTCTTCATCCACTTATTCATGTTCTAAAGTTTAGGTTATACGAAGAATTTAGTAGATCAAATGTAGGAAACTTTTTGAATTACGAACAATTTCGGAAATGTTAAATGATGAATGGAAATAAGTTATGGGCAAAGTCTTGACGCGAGGTAAAAAGTAAAACTCAGCCCAACTTTTCATAAGTTCGAACAGGGCTGTTATACAGCAACGACTCGCCGGTGAAATGCATGCCCGCCTTTTCAAGCACCTTCCACGACGACTTGTTTTCGACGTGTGCCATTGCAACCACTTTCGGCAGGCACAGATTGTGTAAACCGTAATACAAACATCCTTTTGCAGCTTCAGTGGCATAGCCGTTCCCCCAATGACGTTGCAGGTAGCGGTAGCCAAGGTCGACATACAGGTGTTCCGGGCGGTATTTTAAACCGCACCAGCCAATGAAGTCACTGTTGTCTTTCAGAAGTACCGCCCATCTTCCATATTTATGCAGCCTATACTGGGGAATAAGGATTCTTTGAAGCACATCGATGGGCTGCCAGGAAGTGGTGGAGTCATTGACATATCGGGTGACATCGGGATCACTGTTGAGTTCGCCCACGAACCCCACGTCGTCGAGAGTGAACTCTCTGAAGTAAAGCCGCTCTGTTTCAAAAATCCCGAACATAGGTATTAATTTCCGAAGCCAACGACCGTTACTTTTAGCCATTTGCTAAGTTTCCGGCCATACAATTGAGTGTCGAATGTTATGCGTGTTCAACCGTAGCCACCTAAAGGTCCAAATTGACCGGGTTACGTCTTACGGTGGTTTTCGTGAATCACGCGAGTAGGATATTGTTTACCGAAAGCACATCAAAAGGGGCCAAAGCTGGTACTGATCAACTTTTCACCTTAAGTCGGTGGGCAGTACAATTGAATTTCTTGTTGAACATCTGCTTTGAACTATAACAGCGATCTTACTTTCTCAATCACGCTTCGGAGATTTCCTGTTTCCTGACCACCTGCTGTTGCGAGTGTTTTTTGCCCCCCACCTCCGCCATTAATCAGCGCGGAAACGTGCTCTTTAATGATTTTCGGCGCTTCCAGCTTTTTTTGTTCAATCAAATTTTCATGGATCATCACTGCGACAAAACTTTTTCCGTCTGCAACAGTGGCCAAAACCACCAGGTAATTTTGTAGCTCTTTCTTAATCTCGAAACAAAGCTTCTTTAGCGCATCAGCACTGGAGACTTCTACGATTTGCCCAATGAACGTGCTGCCATTTCGCTCTTCGGCCTTCGCGACCAGTTCACGGGCAAGTACTGTCAATTGGCGGGCCTCCATACTTTCCAGCTTCTTCCTGAGTTCGGCATTTTCAGCCTGTAGCGTTTCAACAGCTTTCCTCAGATCTTTAGGATTTTTTAGAATTTCCTTCACCGACTGCACAGTGTCAAAGGTTTCAGTAACCAGGTTTATGGCTGCGGTCCCCGACACGGCCTCGATCCTCCTTACGCCGGCAGCAACCGCACTTTCGTGTTCAATTTTAAATAAGCCCAGTTCACCTGTGCCGGCAACGTGGGTTCCACCACATAGTTCAACGGAGTAAGCCGGGTCAATGATCACTACCCTTACCCTGTCGCCGTACTTCTCTCCAAACAGCGCCATGGCTCCCATTTTAACTGCTTCATCCTTGTCCATAGTTTTAATAACCACCGGAACATTAAGACGGATCTTCGAAGTCACCAATGTCTCAAGGCGGTGTATTTCTTCTTCGGTTATTTTGGCGAAATGTGAGAAGTCGAACCTAAGGCGATCATTATTTACGAGGCTTCCTTTTTGCGCCACGTGCGTACCCAAAACCTCTCGTAATGCAGCATGCAGCAGGTGGGTAGCGGTATGGTGCGCTTCCGTATTACGTCGTGTTGCGATATCCACCCTCGCGATAACGTGCGCGTCAATAGCAGCCGGCAAGGTTTCAACAAGATGTACGATCAGGTTATTTTCTTTCTTGGTATCGTAAACGCGTATTTGTTCATCACCAAAGACCAATATACCCTGGTCGCCTACCTGGCCTCCACTTTCTGCATAAAACGGGGTTGCTTCGAGAATTAGCTGGTATGAAGTTTTCCCTTTAGAACTCACCTTCCTATATTTAACTACTCTTGTCTCTATCTCTAGGCTTTCATAGCCGACGAAGTCCGACAACGAATAATCATCGAGCACAATCCAATCTTCTGCATCGAGTGTGGATGCAGCCCGGCTGCGACTCCTCTGCTGCTGCATCTCCGTATTAAACGCGGCTTCATCAACCTCCAGCCCGTTTTCAGTTGCAATCAGGCGGGTTAAATCAATTGGGAAACCAAAGGTGTCAAACAGCTCGAAAGCAGCTTTGCCATTAATAACTTTGGTCCCGGAACTGTTGGTGGCAGCGAATATCTCGTCAATTTTTTTGAGCCCTTTATCTAATGTGCGTAAAAATGCTTCTTCCTCCTCTTTCACCACCTTACTTACAAACTCCTGCTGTTGCTTCAACTCCGGGAAAACGCCTTCAAACTGGGCCGCCAGCACAGGCACCAGTTGCTGTAAAAGCGGTTGCTTATAGTCGAGATACGAATAGAAGTAGCGAACGGCCCTACGGAGAACACGCCTGATTACGTAGCCCGCCCCCGTGTTCGATGGCAACTGCCCGTCGGCGATCGTAAATGATATTGCACGCAAGTGGTCGGCAAGCACCCGGAATGCTACGTCCGGCTTGCTATCGCCCGCGAGATATTTTTTTCCGGTTATGCCCTCAATGGCAGAAATCGTTCCTGTGAAAATGTCGGTATCATAATTACTTTGCTTTTGTTGCAACACCCGAACAAGGCGCTCGAAACCCATCCCCGTATCCACATGCCGCTCGGGCAGTGGCTCAAGCATTCCGTTTTTTAACCGGTTGAACTGGATGAAAACGTTGTTCCAAATCTCAATCACCTGCGGGTGGTCCTGGTTAACAAGGGTGCGGCCGTCAATTGCCTTTCT
>JASLBT010000127.1 GCA_030146445.1 Segetibacter sp.
CAGGTGCCGAAAAAGATGAGTGTAACTGAAAGCAATAACTTTGGTTTGTACGTGGCGGCAAACAACATAAAGCTGAGCCATATAAACAGTAAGACGAGGATATCTGAAATAAACAGGAACTGGTAAGCATTATCCTTCTGGTACAACAACCGGGCGAACACCAGCCCGGTTATAATGATGATGATCAAACCAATGAAGTCCTTTCCAAGCTTTTTTAGTACCACCGCAAGCCCTTGTTTATTGATAAAGCACAGCGGACCGACAAACAGCAGAAAGATGATCAGTAAATAAACAGCAGACATAATGATCGCGTAGATAATGAACATCCAGCCGTGAAGTGTTCGATTGATGAAATTGCTGTTGCCAGTGTCATAGATTGATGGTAGCCCATTTATGTGAAATAGCAGGTAAAAGCCTGAAAAGCAGGCAGAAAATACAATGATCGTACCCAGGAAAACCCGGCCGTCGCGATGCTTCTTTGCCAATAACATAAGACTGTAAATACAGAGTGCGGGAATAATTACGACTGCGCACGTAAACGAAAAAACCGCCAACATGATCAACAGGCAAATGGCTGAAATCGTAAAACGGTTATTGTTATAAACCTCTACAAAGACCGGAACTAAAACAAGGTAAATCACCCGAAAATTTGGCCGTTCCAGAAAACTGCCTTCGAAGTCACTGATGAAAACGTGGTATAATTGGGGTGAAAGGCCGAGGAAATTTGGCATAAAGAAAAGAAATGCCCAGCATAAGACCTTCGGCAATACGCCTCCCCTACCCCGAAAAATAATAGCAGCGAAGTGGTAAAGCGAGAGTATCGTTCCCGAAAGCAGGATTGCAGACACGATGTACCTTGCCGCATAAACAGAGGGGTAGAATGACGCCGTAAAACGGGTGACAAATGCCGTGAGCCAGAGGTCGAAATAGTGATATGGTTCGACTCCATGAAAGATCGGATCGTATTTGTTGAAGTAATGGCTGATGTTTTCCTGCCCGGTAGAATTCAGGCTTTCAGCGATCTTCAAATAAAAGAAACTGTCAGCCTGCTTATATTCAGACTCCGGCGCAACGAATAGCACTGCAACTGATACCAATGCGATAAAAGCAAGCTCAGGAAGCGCCTTAAGATAAGGACGTTTGCTGCGCGGTTCAAGAGGTGCCACCCCCCGATTTTCGGGGCTATAATAAAGCAGTAAAAACAGCAAGGGCAACAGCAGCAGGTTTATCGACTTGCCACCGGCCATCACGAGCGAATACGTGCTGATAATGAATACCAGTCCGGCGAAAAAGCGGTAAAATAGTTGCCCATAAACAGATCCGGAACCTAAACCCTGGCGCGAAAACAACCTCAACAGAATCTCGCCGGCGCCGATAAAAAGGAGCACGAACAGGTATGACGCGCAGAATGCAAGCAGCAATTTCGAAAAATCAGTTGCAGCCATAAAATCGATAAACGTGATTTACAATAAGCTGCTGTTCATCGTCGGTCAGGGAGTAAAAAAGCGGCAACCTGACCAGGTGATCCGAAAAAAAATCGGCCATGGGCATTTCAGATCCATTATGGCTGCTTTTGTAATAGGGGCTTTTATGCAGGGGCAGATAATGAAATATCGAGAGTATACCTGCTTCCCCCAGGTAAGCAATCATGCCGTCCCGTTCAGCAGGTGAATTGGTTACCAGGTAAAAGATGTGTGCATTGTTGGTTGCGTAAGCCGGAAGGCGTGGCAGGCAAACTTTACGCTTGTGCTCGAGCAAAGCAAATGATTGAAAGTATTGGTTCCAAAGGTATTTACGTCGGGTCTGGATAATGGCAAGGTTCTCCAGCTGTGCATATAGAAATGCTGCAGTAATATCCGAAGGAAGAAACGAGGAGCCGACATCAACCCACCGGTACTTGTCGGTTTCACCCCTGAAAAATTTGGATCGGTCCGTTCCTTTTTCCCTGATTATTTCAGCCCTTTCAATGAGTTTATCGTCGTTTATCACCAACATGCCGCCTTCCCCCGATATGATGTTTTTGGTTTCGTGGAAAGAGAAAGCAGCAAGGTGGCCAATCCCGCCAAGCGGCAGGCTCTCATAAAAGGAGTCTATTGCATGAGCGGCATCCTCAATCAGCCAGAGGTTATGTTGTTTAGCCAGGCGTTGTAATCGTCGCATATCGCAGGCTATGCCCGCATAGTGGGTTATAACGATGGCTTTTGTTTTAGGGTTTATCAGCTGCTCGACCGCTGCTTCATCTATACCGGGATGATCACTTCTTGAGTCGGCAAAGCGGATAATTGCGCCGCGCAGGATAAAAGGATTAACCGTAGAAACAAATGTATAGGAAGGCGCAATTACCTCGTCGCCTGCCTGAATGTTGCACAAGAGGGCACACATTTCGAGCGCATCGGTACAGCTTGAGGTCAGCAACGTTTTCCTGAAGCCATAACGTGCTTCGAAAAACCTCTGGCAAAGCTTCGTGTATTTACCATCCCCCGATATTTTACCCGAGTCAACGGCATCTTTTATATACGTCAATTCATTCCCGGAAATGAATGGCTTATTAAACGGAATATTATACATGCTGCGGCTGGGTTAGTGAAAGAGAAGCTTGTGGTCATTTACCGGAATTAGCGACTCACCGGTATCGTTGTAGGTTGCGGCAGTTACAGCAATTAGCCCGGTTGAACATACTATTACCGGACAGCCATCGTGTATAAAGATAACCTTACCCGGAGCACGGTTTTCTATCACGACGTCACCTATTATCCGGGCCCCTGTAATGGAGATCTGCCTCCCGTCGACACTTGAAGTCACACCAGCATACGGGTACCCAAGGGCATCAATTGTTCTCTTGATAACCTCTGCCGGCTTGTGCCAGTCAACCTTGTAATCTGAAGGATGCAGCATCATGCAGTACGTTGCGAGGTAGTGATCCTGCTCTGAGGTGAGAAGAACTTTCGCTGCAGATATTTTCTTGTAAACAGATGTTACAAGCGTGATGTAGAGCTGGGTTATCTTATTGATTGCCTCCGCTATCGTCAATGGGTAATCAACCATTATCTTTTCCTGGTCAAGCAAAGGTCCGTCGTCGTTTGGGCCAGATGCAAGTAAAGCAGTTACGCCGATTTCCCTTTCGCCACTGATCAGGCTATTGATCAGCGGGGCATATCCGCGGTAACGCGGCAGGAGACCTTCGTGAAAAACGATGTTCCGGTTGTGTACGGGCGGTTTGGCGGGCCAGCCTATAAAAAAGCAGAAATTTTCGCTATGACCAAAGCCGCTTTGCAGCCGGGCGGGTATTTGCTCTTTTGCGCACCAGGTGATGATGTCACCGGCAGGGTCATTTGTGACCTGCTGATCGGCGGAGACCTGCACGTGGCCGACAGCACTAACACCGAATGCCTCAACATGGCGCCGGAGTACCGTAAACCCAGCATTACCGCAGATTGCGAAATCAACTTTTGTCATCGGTAAGGTTGATTGTTTTTCGGGCGATGTAAAGAGGCCGGTTTTTAATGCCCTGGAAGGTTTTCCCCACGTATAATCCCACGATCCCGAGAGTAGCGATGATCAGCCCGCAAAGAAACCAAACGGAAAGTAACAAGCTCGTATACCCCTGAACTGTAATAGAGTGATTGAAATAACGATACAGTTGCACCACGCCCGCCAGGGCGGTTGCAATTGAAATAACAAAGCCGGTTGCCGCGACAATTTCAAGCGGCTTATCCGAGTAACTCAGAACCACATCCAGTCCAAGCCTCAAAAGCCGCCGGAAATTATAATTAGACTTACCGTGCTCTCTTTCTCCATGCATAACCTCAATTGAGGTTGACTTAAACCCTACCCATAACACCATCATAGGGAAATACCGGATCGACTCTCTCATTTGAACAATAACATCAACTACATTATGGCTGTAAATGCCGAAGTTCGCAATAGATGGGTCAATTTTCTTTCCTGTAATGAAGCTGAGAAAACGGTAAAACAGTCCTGAGAGGCTCTTCTTTAGCCAGCTGTCGGTTCGTTGTTTCCTGCGGCATAAAACAATGTCGTATCCTTCGATGGCCCTTTGGTACAAAGCAACAATCTCTTCGGGCCTATCCTGCAGGTCACTGTCCATGACAACAATCCATTTACCGGAAGCAACATCAAGTCCCGCCGATATGGCGTAGTGCTGCCCGAAATTGCGGCTCAATAGAATCGCTTTTAGCTTCGAATTTTGTTCGCATTCCTGAATGATCGCGTTCCACGAATCGTCGGGACTCCCATCGTCGACCAATACGATCTCGTAGTCGACATTCAATTGCTGAAGCGCCATCACCACCTTGTTGATAAAAGGTTTCACGAGCATTGCTGACCGGTAAACAGGCGAAACAACAGAGATTTCGATCATGCCGGTAAGTTAGTAATACCGAAAGAATTGGGTATATTTTTTTGGGTGAGGTGGCTTCCTTTATTGACTGAAGCTAGGCGATATTAGCTACTGAACCTTTAATGGTGGGGTTGTTTTCCGGATGTTTCTGAACGCCGGGAGGGCGCCGTGGTACCTTCATCCTCTTCCTGCGGGGGTACCAGCCGGGAACTAAGAAAAGTATCGGTATGATCGATTTTTATCTCAACCCACATCGGTAAGTGGTCGGACATTTTAAAGGTTCGCCAAAAGTTGCGGTAGTACGCAGACCGGTCTGTACGTAGCTCTCCCTTATCATTCTTTTGGTACGCCTTTCCCATCTCTTCTGCATATATTGGTTCGTCTTCGTCTCTATAAACGCATTCGAAAAAATCGAAGACCCCGGCATTACCGGAGGTTTCAAACGCATTTGGGCGGACTTTAAACGCGATCTGGTCATAAAATTTGTTCTTCTTGACGTTTGAGCCAGGCAACGACTGCAATTCTTTAGGTATGACAAATTTCGCGTCTGTGATCGCCTTAAGCGTACTATCGGTACGGCTATAAATGTTGAAATCGCCAAGTAGGACTATGTTATTGGACCATTCATAGCGGGCATCTGCACGAGCCGCCATGGCCTTTGCAAGTGTCGAGATTTCCCTCAAACGGTCGGGATTTTCGGCTGCATCAACGCCGTAAAGTATGTGAACCGTAGTAAGGAT
>JASLBT010000185.1 GCA_030146445.1 Segetibacter sp.
AGGTGGCAATTGAAGAGGGTAGTACGATGGTGAGGATTGGAAGCCTTCTGTTTGGCCGAAGGCTGTAGCCTTGATGTTGGCGACTATTTGCTGCCTTTTTTTGCATAATCGAAAATAAGCTGGCAAAAAGCTTTTACACCAACATCCAGCCTGCTGTCGTCGATAAAGAAGTCGGGTGTATGATGTGGTGGTGCAGTTTTTTCGTCCTGTCCCTTAGGCATGCCGCCCAGGAAAAAGAATACCGATGGAACCTTCTCGCCAATAAATGAAAAGTCTTCTGCACCCATAACCCACTCCATTTCCTTTACGTTGTTTTTGCCGGCTGCCGCCTCAAGTGATGGCAACATTCGTTTGGTTAGTTCAGGGTTATTATAAGTTACGAGGGTTTTGTTTTCGAACTTTACCTCTGCTGTTGCACCTGCACTTTCGGCGATATGCGTAGCAGTGTTTCTAATCTTCTCAAAAACCAGTTTCCGCATATTTGCATCAAGGGTTCTGATGGTCCCGGTGAGGTCTGCTTCTTCCGGTATGATGTTCATCCGTACCCCGCTGTGAAACATACCGACAGAAATTACGACCGGCGCCTTTGTTAGTTCGCTTTCCCTGCTTACAATGGTTTGAAGCCCCATAATTATTTGCGACGACACTACAATCGGATCTATTCCCAGCCAGGGGTAAGCTCCATGTGTTTGCTTTCCTTTTACCTTAATGCTAAATTCATCGGCTGAAGCCATCACAGCGCCACTTTTATATTTAATTGTTCCGACCTCGGTTGCCGAGTTGATGTGCAAGCCAAACGCCGCCTCTACTTTTGGGTTATCCAGTACCCCTTCTTTGATCATCAATGCAGCGCCTCCTTCTTCACCCACCGGTGAGCCTTCTTCTGCCGGTTGAAACAGGAACACAACGGTACCGGGCACATCTTTTTTCATTTGCGCCAGCACGGTTGCCGCACCGAGCAGAATCGCCGTATGGGTGTCGTGACCACAGGCATGCATTACTCCAACTTTCTGGCCATTGTAATCCGCCGTTTGTTTCGATGCAAAAGGAATTTTCACCCTTTCTGTTACCGGCAGTCCGTCCATATCGGCCCTGAGCGCAACAACAGGACCGGGCTTGCCACCTTTCAGGATGGCAACAACCCCGGTTTTTGCCACTCCCGTCTTTACTTCCAGTCCAAGTCCCTTTAGCCGTTCCACTACGTATGCGGCTGTTTCGGTTTCCCTGTTCGACAACTCCGGATATTGGTGTAAGTGGCGGCGCCAGCTGATAACATCATTGTTAATCGCCCTGGTCTTTTGATCGATTATTGAAGCCAGGTCCTGGGCGTGCAGGCAATAAACCGGCAAAGCCGCCGCCAACATTAGAAGTCTTTTCATCGCGCTATTTTTTCGTAAATGTGTATGGATCATATTCAATAAAGTCGTTTGCCTTTACCGACAATGATACCACCTTACCATTTGCTGTTTCAAACTTTGTTGGAAAAATACCGAAAGCCAGGTTCGAATAGGTAAGCAACCATTCATCATTATCCATGTATGCCAGCGTTGCTGTTAGTGTGTTGTGCCCTTTAAAGCTCAATTTTAAATCTTTGCCCTTGGGAGCAGGTTTTATTTCCATTTCGCCATAGAGCTCATTTTCATAAGTACCAACATAAGCACCAAGGGCAAGGGGCGGTGATGTGCCTCTTATTCTTGCCTTGTAGTCATTTATTTTTGAGATCGTGACTGCTTCACCTTTCCGGAACGAGGGAAGCGCGGATAGCGACCTGTTCACATAGGGCACACCGAGGTATGCGTCGAGTAACTGGTAGCGAAGCGCCTCGAAAAAATCCTGGTTATCGTTGTTGGTAAGAATTACAATACCAAGTTTCTCTTCAGGCACAAAGCAGGTGTTCGTTACAAACCCAAATGCACCCCCTGTGTGGTAATATATCTGTCGGCCATTGTAATCAGCCGAAAATACCCCCAGGCCATACCCGCTGAAGTGGGTAGGGTAAGCTGGCGATTTGCGGCTGCGTATCGTTGTATTTACGTCGCGGGTGCGCTGCAGTACGGCCCACGGTAAAATGCGTTTACCCTGGTAGCGGCCACTGTCTAATTGCATCATCAGCCATTTACTCATGTCTTTTACGTTGCTTACCATGCTTCCTGCAGGACCTATATTGTCGATCTTGTCGTAGCCGGGCTCATAAAGGCTTCCGGTAAACTGACTTGTATATGGCCTGGCCACATTCGGCCGTTCGGCAATACCCTGGCTCAGCATATGCGTGTTATTCATTCCGAGCGGTATAAGAATACTGTCGTAAACATAAACCTCCCAGGGTTTCCCGCTTACAATCGGGATAATTTCACCGGCGGTTAAAAAGCAACTGTTACAATAGCCAAACTCCTGGCGAAATTGCCCCACCGGTTTCAACAAACGCATTTTCTTTATTATCTCATACCTGCTCAGTTTGCTGTTCCAAAAGGTAAAGTCGCCCTGGAAGGTTTTCGTTCCGATACGGTGACTTAACATATCACGGACCGTCACCATTTCAGAAGCGTTTTTATCGTACAGTTCGTAGTCCTTGAAATATTTAGTCACTTTATCATCGAGTGACAACTTATTTTGAAATTCCAGCTGCGCAACGGCTGTAGCGGTAAACAATTTACTGTTGCTGGCAATCATAAAAAGTGTATTCTCATCAACAGGTGCTTTTGTGTTGATATCCCGAACACCAAAACCCTTCATTGTAACTACCTGGTTGTTCTTTACTATTGCAATCGCAAGGCCGGGAATGTCCCAATCCTTCATTCCCTGCGTGATGTATTTGTCAAGACTATCGCTTACAAAAGACGGGGTGGAAGATTGTGCGCGTAAGGTAAAATTGCAAATGGTAATAATGGTAACGACGGCTAAACTCCTGATCATTCACTTGGTTTAAAGTATGAAAATAGGTGAAAAAGCAAAGCGGCCGGAGGGAGAAAATCTTGTCTCAGCGGATGTGGTTGGAAAGACGAGACTGCCCCGGGGCACATTTGCAATCACGATTGAAATTTCTTTTTTGGAGCCGGCAGGCACAACTCTTTTCAGCTCCGGTTGTGTCACTCCCTTGTACTGTATAACCTGCCGCGGCCGGTTTAATCCGGATCCACGCTGAGCAACCTTGACGGAATTTGAGAAGTAAACAGCAAATTTCCTGTTTGTCCGCTATCTACAACCGTCCTATTCAATAAATCATTCCGCTTTCCCATTTCCATCGTCCTGTTCTGTGAACGTTTTCACAACGAATTGCCGGAGAATGGTCACGACGGCTGCCCTGCCAGGTGTTGTGTAGAAACATGCGACAGCGACAATCTCCAAATTTGATAAGAGTAGCAGAGCATCAACAGATTGGGTAAAATGTGCACGCGGGCACATTTTTGCAGGCACGAATGCATACTATTCAACCCCAAATCAAATTGTAATCAGTCATGAAAAAAGTAATCGTCGGATCAGTGGTGATCTTTTTTGCAGCT
>JASLBT010000270.1 GCA_030146445.1 Segetibacter sp.
GAAACTCTTTTTGCAGGAGCCGATCAAAAAGACGAGTGCAATTGCCGTAAATATTATGTTGACTTTAAAACTTTTCATATAATTAATTAAGTAAATCAAAACTGAATTTGAATGCCACCCAAAAATGCCCGTGCCTGCGGATATTGTCCCCTGTCGATACCGAACACTCCGCCACCTACTTCAGGATCATACCCGCTGTAATTGGTTAGCGTTAACAGGTTTTCTGCAGTAACATATAACCGGATCCTGGAGAGACCGGCCTTATTCAACAGCCTGTTTGGTAGGGTATATCCCAATTGAACGACTTTAAGGCGCATGTAATCGCCCTTTTCAAGGTAGAACTCAGACATCTTGCTAAAGTTGCCATTCGGATCGCTGTCCGTTAACCTCGGGAAATCAGTGGAAGTTCCTTCTCCGTGCCAGCGGCTTAATGCTTTAGTGGAATAATTGGACGTGAGAATATCAAGACGCCGCAAGCCTTGAAAAATTTTATTTCCGGCTACACCCTGTGCAAACGCCATCAAATCAAATCCCTCGTAACTCATGTTGACGGTAACCCCAAACGTATATTTGGGTAGATTGGTTCCAAGAAATGTCCTGTCAAGATTATCACTCGAGATCACTCCATCTCCATTTAAATCGGCCCATATAAAATCACCCGGGCGTGCATTCGGCTGAATGAGGCCGCCGTTTTTATTCACATAATCGAGGATCTGTTGCTCGGTTTGAAAAATGCCCAGTTTTTTGTAACCGAAAAAGCTGTTGTAGGACTGCCCTACCTCGGTGCGGGTTACCGCGCCCATCGACTGAAAGCTAGCATCGCCGCCAATAAAGTTTGTATCCTGCGCTACATATGACACTGTATTTTTGGTGTAAGAGCCATTTGCATTTACAGAGAAATTCAACTTACCAATCGTGTTACTGTAACCTAATTCCAATTCCAGACCCGTATTTTTCATATCGGCCACATTGCTGGTTGGGTTCGAGGAAACGCCTACATATCCAGGTATGACAAGCGGCCTGAGGATACCGGTGGTCTTTTTATTGTACCAGTCGAAAGTCACGGTTACATTCCTGAATAACTGTGCATCAAACCCGATATCAGCCGAACTGGTCTGCTCCCAATGCAAATCCGGATTGTCTAGTGTCAGCGGTGCATAGCCGGTGGTGATTACCCCCGAATTGCCGATTGCATAATTATACCCGCCATTTACAATTGAAAGGTACCGGAAGTCGTCACTTGCATCATTACCTACAACTCCATAACCACCCCTGATTTTTAACGACGTTACTACGCTGTTTGGTCGCCAGAAATTTTCCCTGTGCACATTCCAGCCAGCAGAAAAAGAGGGGAACGTGCCATATTTCCTATTTGGACCAAACCTGGTAGAGCCATCCCTTCGAACAATACCCGTAAACAAGTACTTGTCGGCATAAGAATAGTTTAGCCGGCTAAACAGCGAGTAAATCTTATGCTGTACGAAATCACTCGCATAACCATCGCGGTTGGGCAGGCCCACGTCAAACCTGAAAGATGCATCTTCATAACTATTGATGGGTAGATTATACATCGTCAAGCCAATGCTGCCACCGATATTTTCGACGTACGAGCCCTGGCCAACCAACACGGTAAGGTCATGATCGCCAAATTTTCTGCTATAAGTGGCGGTATTCTCAATATTCCAGTTAAATGACTTGTTCTCAGTTTTATTGTAGCTGTTTTTGTTCGACGATACGGTTGAACTGAGGAGATAAACCGGGGTATAGCCAATGTTTCCGTAATAGGCTCTTTTTGCGCCTACGGTAGAACGTAGCCTTAGACCCTTTATGGGAGTAGCTTCAAGAAAAGCATTACCTACAAAATCATCCGACCAATTATTGCCTCCCAATCTTGTTTGGATGTATGCGAGCGGGTTTGTCATTTCCTGCCCTACATAGCTAGAGATGCCGTAAGGATTACCTGCAGCATCTTTGATTATAGTTGAATTGCCATATATCGTAGCGTTCGGCTGGGCAGCGGGATCTGAGACGATAAGGGGGGTGAGTGGATCCAGGTTGATAGCAGAACTCAACGGACCTCCAAATTCGCTATTGGTATTGCCAAGGCCGGTGCTCTTTTGATGTGTGTAGCCAAGGGTTTGACCAAAAGTGAAAATATCAGAGATTTTGTGGGTCGAGTTCAGGCGAAAGTTTACTTTTTGGTACCTTGAAATGTCGCTGGCAACAATACCTTGCTGGTCTTGTATACCTCCCGATACATAATAGGTTGATCGTTCATTTCCTCCACTGAGGCTTAGTTCATGCGAATACCGCCTGGCCGAGTTGTTAAAAATGGCTTTTTGCCAGTCTGTCCCTCTACCAAAGGCGGTTACATCAGGAAAAATAATACCCTTTCCCGCTGCAACGGAACTTTCGTTTCGTAGTACGGCGTATTCCGTTGCATTCAGCAGCTCAAGCATTTTGGTGGGAGCAGAAGTGCCATAAAAACCATTGTAATTAACGAACGGTTTTCCGGTCCTCCCCCTTTTTGTGGTTACCAAAATCACCCCGCCGGCAGCACGGGTACCATAAATGGCTGATGAAGCAGCATCCTTTAATACTTCGATAGACTCGATATCTGATTGGTTTAAATACCCGATACCGCCTGCGTCGATAACAACGCCGTCAACTACCCATAAGGGGTTGTTATTATTGAAAGTGGTAATACCCCGGATACGGATCGTAGACGGGGAGCCCGGTTGCCCGGAATTTTGCATGATCGTAACGCCGGAGACACGCCCCTGGAGGGCCTGTTCGATACGACCATTGGGAACATTCTCCAGGTCTTTCGCCTTTACGCTGGAAATAGAACCTGTAATTACACTCTTTCGTTGTGTACCATAACCCACGACTATTACTTCACTTAAGGCAGCAACAGAAGGTTGCAGGGTTACATTTACAACGCCGGAGCTGCCTGAAACTCCTTCAAACGTGGTCATACCTACCAGTGATACAACCAGAACCGAGTTGGCGGAGGGTACGGCAATGCTGTAATTCCCATTTACGTCGGTGCTGGTTGTCGCAGAAGAACTTCCTTTAACGCTAACTGTGGCGCCGGCTGCCGGCTCACCCGTGGCGGTAGTTACCTTTCCGGTTACTGTAATGCCCTGGGCAAATAGAAGTGGCGATGCAAGCAGGTAGAATAAGAAACACAAGAACGTAGCTCTAATACTCATAGACAAGCAATTTTTAGTGATTTTTGGCAGAGACACTTCTCCTCGTTAGATAAGGAAGTTTAACAAATTTGTAGTATATCTGACGCTTAGCCCAATTTTAAGCTACTACACTACTACATCATGGCAAAAAAAGGTTAGGTTTTTAACGGGATTTACTACTTCATTGCTACTACAAAGCCCTTTTCTGTATTTTCGGGGGAGAATTGCTGGTGTATGAAAAGAGTGCTTCTCCTTTTCTGTTTGATTTTGTCGTTACTTGAAATATTGTCAGGTCAGAACGCTTTCGGCTTGCCGGAGATTACCAACTACAGCAAGGTCACCTATGGAGCGGGGGCCCAAAACTGGGATGTTAAACAGGATGCGAATGGCATAATGTACTTCGCGAACAACGAAGGAGTTTTAACGTTCGACGGCTCGTATTGGAACATCTATCACTTACCTAATCAAACGGTAGTACGTTCACTCG
>JASLBT010000276.1 GCA_030146445.1 Segetibacter sp.
GCGACGCTCCGTTTAACAGTTTTATTTCATGCAGCGGGACATGTATGGTCTTGAATGATGGCTCGTACCTGACATGATGTTGAAACGCCTTTTTTTTGCAGCTTTTGAACTCTTGCCGATAATGACATTTATGAAAGCAATATTCCTTCCTTTTTTTATCATCCTTTTTGGTTCTTATGTAGATGCTCAAAAACCACCTGCCAACAAGTTCAATGATCCGGTGTTACAGCAGATCCATACCCACAGCTATAATCGTTTGACCGATTCTGTTGTTTTTTATTTTAGTCATACGAGCCCGGTTTACCGTAAAGAAGCTGCCCTTCAATTCAGTTCTATACAGGATAGCGCAGCTATTCCAAAACTTGTTTTGCTGTTGAATGATGCGAATCACGACGTTCGGCTACATGCGGCGTTTGCATTAGGGCAGATGAAAACGCCTCTTGTGGTGCCAGGACTCATGGCAGCCATCGTAAACGAAAAGTCTGCCCGGGTAAAGCGTGTTGAACTCGAGGCCCTCGGCAGGTGCGCGAATAATGAAGCCGTAAATTTCCTGTGTAACTATAAACCCCTGACTGCGGATGATAAAGAAGGGCTTGCCTGGGGATTGTACCGCGCAGCAATCCGGAAAGTGAATAACAAAACTGCGGACAACATCATGGTGGCGTTTTTGTCGCCCCAACAACCGGAGCCAGTCCGACATGCCGCTGCCTACTACTTTTCCGCTGCTCCTGCCACCGGATATGAAAAGCAGGTGATTGATGTTGTGCTGAAGGATTCATCCGTAGATGTTCGAATGGGCATCTTACGAGCCCTGAGAAACTTCAAAACGGCGGAGCCTCAACAGGCGCTGATCTTATTAGCGAATACGGCAAAAGATTACCGGATAAGGGTCGATGCCCTCTCCGTATTGAAACAATACAATACGCCGGAAGTCTTGGCACTTGCTTTTAAGAAGTTAGCACCCAATGAACACACCAGCGTACGCATTACTGCCGCGGAATATTTTACCGTAAACAAAAACCCGGAACAACTAAAAGCCATAATGGACCATGCCGTGCGGGAACAAAACTGGCGGGTAAAAAGCATATTGTTGGAGGCGGCGCTGGCAGTTGCGCCCGATAAGAAACCTGTAGCCCGGTTGATCGAAAGCACTTATTCGAAGTCGAAGCTAAGGCATGAAAAAATCCAACTTGCAAACGCGCTTGCAACCGACCCGATGAACGAATCTTTTTTAAAAATGGCTGCCTTATCAGAAACGGATCGTGAAGTTAGCCAGGCAATTTTCTACGCCCTACGAAGACGCTATTCCGGCAACAATTTACCGGCAGATTCCACAGCGGAATACGCGAAATTGTTGACGGCATTTGTTCAGTCGACAAACAAATACCTGGTGAGCCTTGCAGCAAGGTCGTTGGCGAATTCGGGACCAGCGATGGGGCCTCTTGTCAAGGACAGGTCTTTCTTACAAGATGCACGGGCCAGATGGGCCAATGATCCATACAAAACTGTCGTCACCGATCTCGATAATGCATTAGCTGCCTACCGGGCGGGTTTCGTAAGGCAACGTGATACCCAAGCAAATACGACTAAGCCCGTTTACAAGAGCTTCGATTGGAAAGAAATTGCTGCTGTACCAGTCGATCAAAAAATACGCATTGCAACTGAACGCGGGAACTATACCATTCGCTTATTTGTTGAAGAAGCGCCCTTCACCGTCACCCACTTTCTTAACCTGGTAAAAGCCGGGGCGATCAGGGACCTGTTGTATTACCGTGTGGTTCCCAACTTTGTGAATCAAACCGGTGGCACGCCTGCGCCTTTATTTGACAGCTTGCCCAGTGTTAAGATCCGGTCGGAGTATAACTTTCGCCCGCATGGAGCAAGAACAGTAAACATGGCTTCGTCGGGCCGTGATACCGAAACATCACATTGGTCCATCATGTTGAGGCCAACACCATGGAACGATTACGGCTATACCGTTTGGGGCGAAGTGGTGGAAGGTATGGACGTCGTGAATAAGCTCGAGATGGGTGACCGGATACTATCGGCTACGATCCTTTAAAAATCTTTTTGTTTCGTCGGGGTAAACGGCAATATAATGCGTACGCACGAGGTTGGGTGTGGGCGTTGTTTGTCCCTGCGAGCGCAGGGTTATCAATTTAGACGCTTTTGTTGGCATATGGCAATCGATACAGTTGTTCACAATCGATGGCCCCACTTCATCCGCCATTTTGCAAAAGTGAGCATCGTCAGGTTGGTGACAACTCATACAACGTTTTGAAAACAAAGCCGGATCGTCCCGCTCCGTTACGTGCGTATTATGACAACTGGAGCAGTTCAGGGTATTGCTTTTTATAAAGCACTCACTTGACTTCAGTAGCTGAAGCTGGTTACCATGCACGTCGATCTCAGCAAGGTTTACCTCGCTCGTATCCGGGTGAATAAAGGCGGAAAGTTTTGCACCCGGACGAAAAAAGAAGGTGGTCTGTTTGGTGTCGTGTAATCCCGAATGACAGATGGAGCACATATTCAGTTGATCTTCCCGTGAAAGCGACGCAAAGTTTGCAATGTATTTTGCTTTTTTTTCGTTGGGATGTTCCTGTTGGTAAGCCACGTGTTTTGCCGCGGGACCGTGACACCGTTCGCAGTCGATGCCATATATGATCGAGTTTTTATCAAAGTGATCACTCAACCGGTTGTTTACCACCTCTACCGAAGTCCGCTTAATGTACGAGCCATGGCATTCGAAACAACCTATCGGGACATTACGGTCGAAACGGACCTTATCGGCGGGATAGTTCGGACTATTCACCCACCGCCCGGCTTTTACGAAATAGGAGATGGGCAGTTGATAGATCTGGTCATCGATCCAATACAAAAAGGTTTGTGCCTTTCTGCCAGAGCCAACAACAATGTCGAATGGAGCAGCCTGCCTTTCTTCCCCATCCAGATAGGCGACCTGGAGCAAGCTGCTATCGCGTTCTTCCATCTGCACCTTAAGGTTGGGCTTGTAAGCATATACATTTGAGTCCGGTGCAAAGCTTCCTTTGATGGTTTGCCTGGACGCAGGCATGGTAGAATTGTGGTGTGCTGTTGCCGCATACGACTCAAATAGGTTTTTATGGCAGCCCGCACAGGTTTCCGAACCAGCGTAACCATTTGCCCGAACGTCATTGATTTCCGATTGCCGGTTGAGGCATTGCGAAAAAAAGAGCGTGCTCATGCAGATGATGAGTAACACAGCAAGCTTTCGTTTATGCTTTTTCAACGCGTTTGGTATTTAGGGATAAGGTATTTAGGTATTATGGTATGGAGGTATTGGGAAGAAGAAAGTTGATAGGTTGATAAGTTGATAAGTTGAGAGGTATTGGGTGTTGAGGTATTTAGCCAAATGCCGATTGAAATCTAAATTTTGAAAAGTACGATACTACTTTTCTTCATAATCTGACAACACTCATTCACAACTTTTGCGTTTTTCCTAAATGCATAACTCCGAACCATTCAGGTCTCTTAACTCATAACTTTAACTGTTCGTGCATTTGAAATTCAACATCTAACATTCAACATAGCCTGAACCACTCATAATTCTCAACTCATAACTGCTCTCTCCATTCAACATTTAGCATAAAACATTCAACATAATGAAGACTACTCTCCGCCAGGGATCGTGATCTTAAACCCTGTTTTTGCCTTTTCATCTGCCACCATCTTTTTTACGTCGGCAAGAAGCTTTTTTGCGTCGTAAATGATGCCGTCTTTTACGGTGTACTTCACACCGCCAACGCGAACCACTTTATTGTCTTCGGTCAACCGGATTGCACCGATGCCATACAGCACTTTCAAGTCGAGCAATGGATTCTCATCCAGGATAACGAAGTCGGCCAACTTGCCCACTTCTACGGAACCGATGAGCTTTTCCATGCCGAGCGCCTGTGCGCCGTTCAGCGTTGCAGCCTTGATAACCTCGAGTGGATGGAAGCCTGCCTCCTGCAACAGCTCCATTTCACGAGGATAATCAAAGCCATAAAGGTTGTAGATGTATGCCGCATCAGTGCCAACGGTTACGCGTCCACCTTTGTTTTTGAACTCGTTTACAAAATCCATCCATATGCGGTAGTTCTGCTTCCAGTTTATCTCCTGTGTTGATCCCCATGAATGCCAGTACGAACCATGGGCGGTTCTGCTGGGATGATAAAATTTCCATACGGAAGGTAAAGTATATTCTTTATGCCACTCAAGGTTCATTGCACGCATCAGATCTCGATTGGCTTCATACGCTACAAATGTGGGATCTATGGTGAAATCAAGTTTAAGCAGGGTGTCCATGAGTCTGTTCCACTTTTCGGAACCTTGTTTTGCAGACTGCTTCCAGAGTTTTCCTGCTTCGCCAAAGCGGTCCTGTTCATTGGCGTAGTTGTAGCCGGGTTCGTAGTTTTGGATCGTCTGGTTTTCGAACATCGCTTCTGGCAGACCATACCAGTGTTCCATTGTTGTTAATCCCGCATAGGCGCTGTTGAGGGCGTTCCAGCGACCAACATTCAATTGCGCATGATGGCATGCAGAGCGCAGCCCAAGCTTTTTATTTTCCTGTAGCGCAGCGAGCATCACCTCGGGTGAGGCGCCAAAAAACTTGATGCCATCGGATCCTTTTTTAGCATTGTCGCGCACCCATTCTCTTGCCTGTTCAGCCGTACTGATCGGGGTTTTACTGCCCATGCCGAAGTTGGTGTAGGCTTTAATACGCGGAGCAGTGATCAGGTTCTGTTCACTTTTTTTCCTTTGGTCCAGCGTCCACTCGAGTCCGTTGCCGGAAAGGGGATCGCGGATGGTTGTGATGCCGTGTGCCATCCACAATTTAAACACGTATTCTGCGGGAGTGCCTTGCTCTTTACCGCCGATGTGGCCGTGCATGTCGACAAATCCGGGCAGCAGGTACATGCCCTGTGCCTGCAGTTCTTTGCCGCCTGTCTTCAATTTTGGTCGCCTGTTTTCGCTGATTGTTACGCCCGGAACGCCAACGTTCACGACGTCTGTGATCCGGTTTTTTTCAACTACGATGTCAACAGGTCCGAGTGGGGGAGCACCGGTACTATTGATCAACGTTACACCACGAATGATCAGCTGGTCCCATGGTCCCTCACCTTCTTTTCGTTCGGGTGCTTTTTCGATTTGCGCAATGCTTGTGCAGGCAAGGAGAAAGCAGGCGAGGAAAAAAGTGAGTCGTTGCATAGTGGAAGGTTGGGAATTAGGTATTCAGGTATTGGGTATTGGGTATTTGGGTATTGGGTATTAAGGTGCGAAATGTGAAATGTAAAATGAAGAAAATTCAAAATGCAAAAGTAAAAACAACGACCAATCTCTTATAATTCCTCACGCATAAACAAACCATCTATCTTTTACTTACATGTCCCGGAAGTATTGCTCACTCAATCATCATTCATAATTCAATGTCGTTTACTTAAGCTACAGTTGTTTGTAGTTCATTGATGGGGGCTTCTTTTGCAATTTTTTTCTTTTTACTTTTC
>JASLBT010000287.1 GCA_030146445.1 Segetibacter sp.
TGATAAAAAAATCAAACTGACCATTACTTACCCGGCAAGTACCGGCCGTAACTTCTTCGAAGTACTTAGGGTGATTGATAGTCTGCAACTAACCGCTACACACAGCGTCGCGACTCCGGCTGATTGGAAAGATGGCGAAGATGTAATTGTGGTAAATTCAATCAGCACAGAAGACGCTGAAAAGAGGTTTCCGAAAGGAGTGAAGGTGGTAAAACCATACCTGCGGTATACGCCGCAACCCAACAAGTAAAGCTTTTCATTTTTGTTTTTTTTACGGCCCGGGTTTTTCAACCCGGGCTTTATTTTACGAAGAACACGGTTGAAGCTATTTCTCCTGGCTGTTCTTCTTTAACTGTTGCAATAATGCCTTGAAATCTTTTGCCAGCGGTGCTTCAAGTTCAACGGGGGCTCCACGTTCATCGTTAAACTTCAAGACGCGCGAATGAAGTGCCAGGCGGTTCATAATAGGTCTTTCTTCAAGTTCGTTTTTACTCAGTTTAAACTTTCGTTTTATAGAGGAAAGCAAAATGGGCTTGCCATCTCCATAAAGTTCGTCGCAAACAATCGGGTTGCCGAGGTACTGCATATGCACCCTGATCTGGTGTGTTCGACCGGTATGTATTCTGAAGTCGACAAAAGAATAGGCGCCAAACTCCCCGGTAACTTTGTAGTCGGTTAAAGAAGGCTTTCCCTTTTTGTGAATCATCATCTTTGTTTGCTTCCCCGGGTGTTCCATAATGGCTGCGTCGATGCTTCCCTCTTTGTGCATCAATGTTCCGTTAACCACGCCGGTATAGTACTTTTCTACGTCGCGACCCTCAAAAATTTTCGAAAGGTATTTGTGGCTGTCTTCTGTTTTTGCAAATACGATAACCCCGCTGGTATCCTTATCTAAACGATGAACAGTAAACACTTTGCCGAGACTTTCCTGCAAAAGCGTTTTTAACGAAACTTCCTGTCCCATTCTGTCGGGTATCGAAAGCAGTCCCGAGGGTTTATTTACAGCAATGATATTCTCGTTTTCAAATAATATTTCTGGCTTCATTCTTTGATCAGTGACTGGCAGGCAGTGAACTGCAGCCGGTTGTTTTTTGATTTAACTGGGAGGCTAGGTGGTCGATCGCGATGGGAGACCAACGCGATTTACAATAGTTAACTCTGAGCCCTTTAACCAGGAGGAAAAGGGTTATTTTTAATCCTTACTCTTAACGAAGGACTGGTTCATAAACTTCAGGATACGCAGCTCTTTTTCAGACAAAAAGCGCCATTTCCCGCGTTGTACATTCTTTTTTGTCAAGCCTGCATACATCACCCGGTCAAGACCTTTTACATCGTACTTCAGGTGTTCGAACATGCGGCGAACAATCCGGTTACGCCCACTATGAATTTCAATGCCGATTATACTTTTGTCATTTGCATCAGCGTATGCAATAGCGTCAGGCGCAACAAATCCGTCCTCGAGTGTGATACCTCCGGCAAGTTTGTCGAAATCACCTTTTGTAAGTGCCCGGTCGAGCCGTACTTCGTAAACCTTTTTCACCTCGTGCTTCGGGTGAGATAACTTCTGGGCAAGTTCCCCATCGTTGGTCAGCAGCAGCACACCAGACGTGTTTCTATCCAAACGGCCAATCGGGTATACCCGCTCAGTTGTGGCGTGCTTAACAAGATCCAGGACAGTTCTCCGGCCCTGCGGATCTTCGGAAGTGGTAATGTAATCTTTTGGCTTGTTCAACAGTATGTAAACATTGTTGCGGGACGGCGTTATCTTTTTTCCCTCTACTTTCACGATATCGTAGTCTAGGATTTTGACACCAGGTTCGGTGATCAGCTTATCGTTCAACGTAACTTTTGCGTTCTTGATCAATTCAATTGCATCACGCCTTGAACAGATTCCGCTATGAGCAATGTATTTATTAAGCGGCATGCTTTCCAACGGCTTGTTTTCTTTTGGCACAGCGCCGGCGGCAGCCTTTGCCGCTTTTAACGGCTTTTTGGTAGTAGAGGGTTTTTCGTCGGCCTTGGGTTTTGCCGTTTCACCACGTTGAGCCAGCCGCTCTTCCCTTTTGCGTGCATAGTGCTCTTCGATAGCGGCTGCGCGTTCTTTCTTCTCTTTTCGTTTTTCCTGGCGTAATTTTTCTTTAACAGCCCCGGCTTTGGGTTGCTTTACAAATTTCTGGAAGTTATCGGTACGTTGCATGAGTGAAATTTTGCTTGCTGTTTTCCAACAGTAAATAGTTTGACCAGCGAAGGTAAACTAAAAGCGGCAGACACAAGGTCGGCCGCTCAGTTTTCACAATTTGTGAAAATTATAAAGCTTTCGACTTCCGATCATCCTTCCGGGTTTCCATTTTTTGCTTTTGTTCGTTGGTCAGGATGGCTGAAACTTCCTGCTTGTGTTGGCTTCTGAGGGTTTCAAGCTGTGTTTTCTTTTGTTCTTTTGACAAGGTCTGGTCTTGTTGAATACCTTTTGCTTTACTCCTCATATTTTTGTTCGCCGTTTTCATTTTCGCCTTTTGATCAGCAGAGAGGTTCAGTTCAGAGGCTGCTAAATCTTTGCGACCCGCCTTCCCTTTGTGAGCCTTTCCGATATTGCTGTGTTTTGCTTCAGCAAATTTCGCCTTCTGCTCAGCGGTAAGCAGCTTTTCTACATTCGCATGGTGTTCTTGTGCCAGTGCCTTCCTGCGCTCACCTTGCTCCTTAACCGTGATACTTTCGTTGTTCTTCAGCTCCTGCATTTTGTTCTTGTAATCCTCATTCAACGACTTCATTTGCTGCTTTTGCGCATCGCTTAGGTTCAGGTCGCTTTTCCTGCCGGCCATGTCATGGTGTTTGCCGTGGGCGCGCTTTAATTCCGTTTTTTCCCTTTTTGCTTCGGCCTTATCTGTTTGCGCCATAGCTGAAATTCCAATTACCGTCATTGCCATCAGGCTTAGAAATATTTTTTTCATGTATGCTTATTTCCTGGATAGACGTGGGTGGTTTCTGTGGGTTTAATGGCATTGACTACCAGTGATGTTAATAAACTTACAAAGTAACAAACCAGTAACCCGGACATCATATTTGCCTGATCATCCTGGTTTAAATGTGCCATTTAACCCGTCGGGCCCTAGGGGTATTGTGTCGAAATCCCGGATATAAAAAACCCTTATTCTACTTTCGTAAAATAAGGGTTGCTATGTAGTGTCTTATCTCTAATTGCTTAAGGCATCAACACCGATGGAGTTTTTGTTGGCCAGTTGACCGCATGCTGCATCTATATCTTTCCCGCGGCTTCTTCTCAAACGGGCATTCACACGATTTTTTGAAAGGTGGTTCATAAAACGCTCCGTAGCCTCCTGGGTCGGTTTTTCAAATTTCGCCGCATCGATAGGGTTGTATTCAATGATATTTACAAGGTCGGCAGGTACCTGTCGGTAGATCTTAATAAGTTCCTCTGCATCTTTCACGCTGTCATTGAAATCTTTGAACAGGATGTATTCGAAAGTGATCTCGTTTTTAGTTTTTTCGAAAAAGTAGTTGAGCGCAGCAATCAGCTCTTTGATGTTGTTGCTCTCGTTTATGGGCATGATTTCGTTGCGCTTCTGGTCGTTTGCCGCGTGCAAACTCAAAGCAAGGTTGAACCTCACCTGGTCATCTCCAAGCTGGCGTATCATTTTCGCCACCCCTGCGGTGGAAACCGTTATTCTTCGCGGACTCATGCCAAGCCCATCCGGTGAACTGATCTTTTCTACTGCCCGGATAACATTTTTGTAGTTCAACAGTGGCTCTCCCATACCCATAAACACGATGTTTGTGAGCTTTTTGTTGTAAACCCTTTGAGCCTGTTGATTAATCAATACCACTTCGTCATAGATCTCATCAAAATCAAGATTACGCTTCCGCTCCATGTAGCCTGTCGCGCAAAATTTGCAGTTCAGGCTGCACCCAATCTGCGAAGACACGCAGGCTGTCTGACGCTCGTCGTTAGGAATGAGCACCCCTTCCACAGCGAACCCCTCAACCGTTTTGAACCGGCTTTTAACGGTACCATCTTCGCTGTATTGGGTTGTTTCAACTTGCAATGAAGGCAAAGTAAAATGTTCTGCCAGCTTAAGCCTGAGCTCTTTACTCAGGTTGGTCATTGCCTCAAACGAATGTGCATGCTTTAGCCAAAGCCATTCGTAAACCTGTTTAGCCCTAAACTTTTTTTCACCCATTTGCTCAAAATACCGGGTTAACTCATCCAGGGTTAAATGACGAATGTTCTTTGCTGATTTCATGGCAACAAAAGTAATGTGTAATCTCCAGCGAACGCCGACCAAAGCGCTAAAGCGGATTTAAAGTTTACCGATCGTACCACTTTTGTACCACGACCGGTAGCCGTTAGCGGCTTAAGTTATAATTTCGGGGCGGGTTACTTTTACCATATTCAATAATAAAGGCCGCCTTTGTATATTCTAGCTTATGCACACCGCCTACATCATCGACGCAATTCGTACTCCAATTGGTAAATATGGCGGCGCACTGTGCGCCATCAGGCCCGACGACCTGCTTGCAACAGTGATCCGGAAATTAGTGGAACGTAATCCTGCCATCGACGTAAACGACATTGAGGACGTAATTGCCGGGGCAGCTAACCAGGCCGGCGAAGACAACCGTAATGTGGCCCGCATGGCGGCTTTACTTGCCGGTTTGCCGGTGTCGGTTGCAGGCACCACTGTTAACCGGCTGTGCGCCTCCGGCTTACAAGCGATTATGGACGCTTCGCGCGCTATTACGTGCGGCGATGGAGATCTTTATATTTCCTGTGGAGTGGAAAGTATGACGAGGGCTCCATTTGTTATGGGCAAAAGCGATGGCCCTTTTTCAAGGAAGACAGAAATGTTTGATACCACCCTCGGCTGGCGATTTCTAAATAAGGAGCTTGCTGCAAAGTATCATCCTTATTCTATGGGGGAAACGGCAGAAAACGTGGCAAAACAGTGGAACGTTGGCCGGATCGAACAGGACCAATTTGCCTTTCATTCGCAACAAAAATACTTTGCTGCACTTGAAGCCGGCAAATGGCAACACGAGATCATCCCGGTTGCCGAGGGTGATGATGGCCAAAAAATGGTGGCCATCGATGAACATCCAAGAATGTCGACAATTGACAAACTCGCTTCACTCCATCCCGCTTTTGTGAAAGATGGAACGGTTACGGCGGGGAACTCTTCGGGAATTAACGACGGCGCCGCAGCGATGTTGCTTGCCTCAGAGTCGGCGATAAAAAGATACAACCTTACACCACGTGCGCGCATTGTAAGCACAGCCGTCGCCGGTGTTGATCCGGCTACCATGGGCATCGGTCCGGTACCCGCAAGCCTGAAGGCATTAAAGCGTGCAGGTTTGTCCATTAACGATATAGGACTTGTTGAATTGAATGAGGCGTTTGCTTCGCAGTCGATCGCCTGTATAAACAACCTCGAAATCGATTCCCGGATCGTAAATGTCAACGGTGGTGCAATTGCGCTCGGCCATCCGCTCGGCTGCAGCGGTGTCCGGATCTCTACAACCTTACTTTACGAAATGCAACGAACAGGAACACGGTTTGGGCTTGCAACCATGTGCATCGGGGTGGGGCAGGGCGCAGCCGTTGTTTATGAAAATCTCCACGGTAAATAAGAGTTGCCTCCGAAAAATTTGTATGGAACCGGCATAATAGCTTTGGGCATCATCGTTGCGTCGCACTACGTTCATCGGCAACGCCCTTTTGAGCTTTTCCATCTGCTCCTCATGTCTTGAAAACAACTATACACCGGTCCAGTTATAGTCCGGCAAAGCAGTTTGCAACAGTGTTTCCTGGGTACCCTGTTTCAACGATTTTATTACGCAGGTCTCATCAATGAGCTCCTGGCTGCCTACAATCACCGCATAGGGGATATTCTTTTTATCGGCGTATTTGAATTGCTTATCAAATTTTACCTGGTCAGGGTAAATTTCAGCGGCAACACCATTTTCTCTCAACTGTTGCATCAGCATAAATGCCGTTTTGGCCTCTTGTTCGCCCAGGTTAAAGAACAATACTTTAGCCCCGGTCGAAACGTCCTCCGGGAACAGTTGCAGTTCATCAAGTACATCATACATCCGGTCCACGCCAAAGCTTATGCCCACCCCGGGCACGTTCGGCACACCAAACAGGCCTGTTAGATCGTCATAGCGGCCGCCGCCTCCGATACTCCCGATTTGTACACCCAATACTTTCACTTCGAAAATTACGCCGGTATAATAGTTGAGCCCCCTGGCTAACGTAAAATCAGTTACGAGGGTATCAGTAATCTTTTCAGGCAAAAACTGCAGCAGGAACTCGAGTTCGCCAATGCCTTGTACTCCTAAATCATTCTCTCCAAGCAGGTGTTTAAGTTGATCGAGCCGTTCGCGATTGGACCCTGTGATCGATAAATACTTTTCTATCGTTGAAATCTGGCCAGGTTGAAGACCGCGTTGCGCGAGTTCTTCCTTTACCTTTTCCAATCCGATTTTGTCGAGCTTGTCTATTGCAACGGTAATGTCCACCATCTTGTCTGCACCGCCACAAACTGCTGCAAGGGCGCCAAGAATTTTGCGGCTGTTTATTTTAATTTCAAAGGGTATACGAAGCTCCCTACATACGGTACTATAGATGCTTGCAAGTTCGGCTTCAATGAGCAGGCTTCTGCTACCGACCACATCCGCATCACACTGGTAAAACTCGCGATACCTGCCTTTCTGCGGCCTGTCGGCCCGCCATACGGGTTGGATCTGGTAACGCTTAAACGGCATCGTGAGCTGGCCATAGTTCGTGGCTACATACCGCGCAAACGGGATAGTGAGGTCGTACCGTAGAGCGCGTTCAGTAAATGATTTTACCGATTTGCCTTGCAGTACTTTGTCAAGATCGGTACGTGCCGCATCGTGTTTTGCAGGATTATCGAGTCCGTTATTCAGGATTTTAAAAATCAGTTTATCTCCTTCTTCGCCATATTTACCCATTAGCGTTTCGAGGTTTTCCATCGCAGGGGTCTCCAGCGGCTGGAAGCCGTACTTCTCAAAAACATTTCGGATCGTATTAAAAATATAATTACGTTTTCGAACCGTCTCTGACGCAAAATCTCTTGTTCCCTGGGGTAGTCCGGGTTTTGCCATTTATATTATTTGGTTATTGTGATGGAAAATCGTGGCAGCACGAAGGCATACGAACGTTACTTATTCTGATGGGTATATTTGTGAACGATGCGACTGCATGCTTCGTCGATCATCGCATAAACATCGTGATAATCTTTTTCCTCGCCATACCAGGGGTCTGGTACACTCCTGTTTTTCCCGGGATAAACCTCGTTGAGCAACATGGTTACTTTTGTCTCATCCCACAGGTCCTTGCTTATTTTCTTTACCTGCTGATAGTTTTCGTTATCCAT
>JASLBT010000304.1 GCA_030146445.1 Segetibacter sp.
CTTCCGGAAAAAATTTAAAAAGGAGCTTATCGCCGAGCGTGATCTTGTACACATCGTTGGCCCAATAGATCAATACTCCACTCCAGATCATACATGCCAGAACGGGGAAGTTAATCCAGTGAAACCACCGTATGGCCAGCGGGTGTTTCTTAACGATGCTTTTCATATTTGAAAAATACAGGTTTGAAGCGGCTTCAAAACAAGCTCCGGAACTTATCAAGTTAGATGGAAACCGATCTTAGTTTTTTACAAATTTCAGCGAGGCCGAATTCATACAATAGCGGAGCCCCGTTGGTTTGGGGCCGTCATCAAACACGTGTCCCAGATGCGAACCACACTTGCTGCAATGCACTTCATCCCTAACCATTCCATATGCATCGTCGGACGACACTTCTACATTCTTTGCCACGGAAGGCATGTAAAAGCTTGGCCAGCCGGTGCCGCTTTCGAACTTTGTATCACTTCTAAACAATTCGGCCCCACAGCCGATGCAATAGTAAGTACCCTTTGCATGGTTGTCGTGGTAAGCATTACGGAACGGGGTTTCCGTACCCTGCTCACGTGCAACATGGTATTGTTCGGAAGTTAAAATCTTGCGCCACTCAGCCTCGGTTTTTGTGACCGGAAACTTTTTCTGGTTGGTCTTGGATTGCGCCTGGCTGCACGAAGTTGCCAGGGCAGCCAGGAACACAAAGCATAAAATCATTCTCATGGTAATTCGTTTGAAGTTGTTGTAAAGTTACGCTTACCCGGGCCGGCTGGATTTACAAGTATTATTACTTTTGCAGAACCATCTGTTAAAACAGGTGTTACTATGTTATGGGAATTTTCAGACAAGTCGCCGAGTACCTCTACCTAAGAAAAAGGGATCCAAATGCTCCCCATACACCGTGGATGAAATATATGCATGGAATGAACCGGATCTCAATCCTGATGTTTGTTATTGCATTGCTTATTATTTTGTTCAAAGTTGTGATACTGCCTTTATTCCGTTAACTAGCTTTTAGCTTGCCCCGGACCTGTTGCAATCACGGGTAGATGGTAGAGAGCACTTCGATGTTACGAGGCCGACATGTTAGCTGTTAAGTATCGACCTGGCCGGTTTTACCGCCGAAACAAATTCATAAACAATGCGGGCAGCGTTCGCAGATGCGTGACCGCCCAACGACAGCAGTCGCCTCAGGGCCGCATAATCGTTTTTCAACTCGCCTATCCGTACAGGATTACCAATTAGCTCCGCTAATTCCCTTACACAATTTGCCGTGTTCATTTCATGCTGAATTAATTCTTTCACCACCAGTTTATCCATGATCAGGTTGACCAGGGATATGTACTTCACCTTTATAACGCGTTTGGCAATTTCGTACGATACCGGGTTGGCCTTATAGCAAACCACTTCCGGAACATTAAAAAGCGCAGTTTCAAGCGTTGCGGTACCGCTGGTAACAAGAGCCGCAGATGCCTGGTTCAAAAGGTTGTAAGTGCCACCGCTGACTGCTGAAACGTTCGCATACGGAAGCATAAAAGGTTCATAAAAGCTTTCCTCTAAACCAGGGGCGCGGGCAACAATAAACTGGTACTCGTTAAATGTTTTACTTACCTCGAGCATGATGGGAAGTTTTTTTGCAATCTCCTGTTTTCTGCTCCCCGGAAGCAAAGCGACGATTTTTTTTCCTGGCGCAAGCGGTTCTTTCGCTCCTTGTTGTCTAAACTCCTCTATGGTCTCGACAAGCGGATGTCCTACGTATTCAACTTTGTAATCGAACTTACCATAGTAATCTTTTTCAAATGGAAGAATAACCAGCATCTTGTCTACACACGCTTTGATAATCTTTACGCGCTTTTCTTTCCACGCCCAAACCTGCGGTGAAATATAGTATACTGTTCTTAACCCCTGTTGCTTTGCCCATTCAACGATCTTGATGTTAAAGCCGGGGTAGTCAATGAGCACAACGACATCGGGGCCATAGTTCAGAATATCCTGTTTACAAAAACGGATATTCTTCAATATGGTACCAAGGTTTGCAACAACTTCAATAAACCCCATAAATGCAAGATCCCGGTAGTGTTTCACCAGGGCTGCACCTGCTGCTTGCATAAGGTCGCCTCCCCAACAGCGGATGTCGGCATTTTTATCCTGTTCATGTAAATGTTTTATCAGGTTACTGCCGTGCAAGTCGCCGCTTGCTTCACCGGCTATCAGGTAATATTTCATACTGGTACCGAGTCACGTATTTTAAATGCAAATTATGTGATAACCTCCTTGATCCTATAAATCGTTTTTAGGATGACGATAATCATCAGCCCGGGCGACTCATGAAGAGGCTGAGTTTGATTTTACGTGTATAATCTTCAATCCGATATCATGGACAGAATATCAATCCGGATTTCGCAACAAAGGTTAATATTGCTAAACAAACCAGAAGCATGTCAAAACTTGGACCTATAGTCATTGTCGACGATGACCAGGATGATTGGGAAATTTACGAGATGGTTTTCCAGGAACTAGACGTCAAAAACCCGGTTCGTTTCTTTGACCTTTGCCAGGATGCCTTCGATTACCTCTGCACCACCGCTGAGGCGCCTTTTCTCATTATCTGCGACGTAAATATGCCACGCATGAATGGAATTGAGTTCCGGCAGAAAATTACGGGCAGCGAAACTTTGCGGCGGAAAAGTATCCCCTTCATTTTTATGTCAACTACCGCGGCACAGGGCGTTGTGGAGGAGGCTTATGTACTTACGGTTCAGGGGTTTTTTGAAAAAGGAAAAACGATAGATCTCACGAGAGACACGCTCAGACTTATTGTAGAATATTGGTCGAAGTGCAGGCATCCAAATACCCATAAATAGTGCACTAACGTAAAAGGATCACCGTTCCTTTTGCGTGGTACGTCTTGCCGGTGTAGTCTACACCATTTACCATCCAAACAAACGTACCTGGTGCCTGCGGAGTTCCGCCGATTGTTCCATCCCAGCCCCTTTCATTTCCCGCATTAATAAAAACCCGTTGCCCCCAACGGTTAAACACGCTAAACTCCATCTGTCGCATGCCTGCAGCAACTGGTAGCAGCAAATCGTTTTTACCGTCTGCATTAGGCGTGAAAGCATTTGGCACAAAGACCGTTGGACCAGTTTTATAAACGTTGACGGTAACATAAGCTGAGTCAACGCAACCTTCTTCGTATACGAGAACTTTATAGCGAACAGAACTTGTGCTTTGATCGTACATTCCTGTCGGATCGGGAACATTTGCGTTATTGAGACCGGTAGCCGGAGACCAGTAATACAAAGAACCACCGGTTGCCTGAAGTTGAAGTGGTTGGCCGGCAATTGCTGATGTATCGTTTCCCGCGGACGCGTTTAGATCCGCTAATACCTTTATGACAACCGTGTCGGTACCAGGTTTGGGACAGCCCTGGTTGTCAAAGGCATTCAGAATGTAGGCAGTTGTTTGTACCGGCCGCGCGATGGGGTTTGAAATCGCCGGATTGCTCAATGATCCTGGCGGGCTCCATTTTAACGACATACCATTCGTTGAGCCATTTAGTTGCGTGTTTTGATCGAAGCAAATCGTTTTATCAGGTCCGGCATTTGCGGTAGGGTAGGGCACCGTTGAAACGACTACCTGTTCTTTGGCCTGGCAGCTTCCAATTGACGCAGTGACCTCGTACACCGTTGTATTATTTGTAACCGCAACGGGGTTTGCGGCAGTAGGATTGCTAAGCTGTGTGGCCGGCGTCCAGGAATAACGGAAACCATCTGAAACAATTTGCATTCGGATGCTGTCTGAACTGCATATTGTAGTGTCGTTCATCGCCCGCAGGTTGACGCGATCTGTTACCCGCACAGTGACAGAGTCGTTGTTAATGCAGCCGTTATCATTCAGGCTTACGTAATATTTAGTGGTGATCCCCGGCGCAACAGTGGGTGTCGGCGTATTACCATCTCTTATGTTGAGATTAGGCGTCCAGGTGTAGTTGCCGCCGCCACGTGCAATCAATTGGACCTGGTCAGGTGTGCAAATAAGCGTGTCCTTAAACGCGAGTTGAACCGGTGGTTTTTCAACAATTGAAACCGTTTTATACAAAGTGTCACGGCAACCATTTGTCGTGGTCACCTTTAATTTTGCTGGTTTCTGCCCCATAGAAGGATAAGTATAAACAGGACTCTGTTTATCTGAAATGTCACCAAATGTAGACGGCTCACCAAAATCCCAGCTCCATGAATTAATGGTGCCATAAAGGGTTGTGCTGATATCGGTAAATGCGGTGGGCTTATTTATGCAGATACCACCATAGGTAAAATCAGTTACCATACCCGGATAAACCCGCACCACCGATTGGGTAGAATCGCTGCATCTCTGGCCTTGGTTGATCGCCAGCTTGATGGTATAAAGTCCAGTGTCTGAAAAGGTGTAGGATGGCGCAAGTGAGGCTGAGTTAAGAATAGTGGTACCCGTGGAATTTACCAGCTGCCACATGGTGGTTGTAATTAGTGGGCTCGTAGATATATTCGACAAGGTGAGGGTGTTTGAACCTTTACAAAGCAGGTACTCGGGTTCAAGCAAGGCAGCAGCCACCTGGCATGGCGCGATATTGATCTGTAGGTCCTTGCGCTGTGTTGCTATCAGTTGGCCATTTCTTATCTCCTGCACGCAGACTGTCACTACGTAAACGCCACTGGGCGGGGCTATGCCCGTAATTAAACCAGTAGTAGCATTGATCTGCACATTTGGTCCTAAAGGCGAAGAACCGTTAAATCCTGAACCATAGGGTACCGACTGGTAGGGCGGAGGTAACGTTGGTCCTGCATTTCCGGGGCCGCCTATGTTGCCAACTCCCTGGTAAGCATTACAGAAGCTGTATCTGAGCAGATCCCCGTCCTTGTCTGTAGCTGCAAAACTATAGCTGAACTGGTTGTTCGCGCATACGATCACGAGATCGCTGCCTATGAATATCGCACTGTTGTTTTCAGTTCCGTTCACTACAGGGCTGGTACCAGGAATTTCGGCGGTATATAAAGCACCAATCTGGCTGTACCCGTAGATGAGGTTACTGATTCCATTGATCCTGTAGTTGACCTGGCTGGATAGGACATATCCGGAGGCGGATGCGGGTAACGACAAGTTAAAATTGAAATATCCCACTTCGTAACAAACCACGGGAGGATTGGTGATACACGGATCAGCATCGGCAAGACTGATGGTTTCTGTGCGTGCAAGAGGCACACTAAGGTCGGTGACACGGCTATTGGTTGACTTATTAAATACCGAAATCACGGTAGGATCGTTGAACCGGCGACCACTGTTACAGCGCATGAATAACTTAAGCGTGCCGGTATACTGGTATAATCCTCCTGAAACTCCGGTGAATGTATATGACATTTCGCCGCCGGTAATATGATCAGCTTTAGCAGATGTCCATACAAATAACAGCAAAAGAAATCCCGTGATACATTTCTTCATCAAGCCAGCATTTCTGTTTTTAAAGCAAACCCGAACAACAATAAATGAAGTATACCTTGAAAATACGGTTTTTTACCCATTCGGATGTCTGGCTTAGAAATAAGATAATGCGTAGACCTGCCGATAATAGTTGCGTGAGCGAGGCGATACCCTGCCGGGAATCTTAACTAACATAAGACCCCCGTTTTACGATAGAAAGCACCGATAGGGCAGAGGTAAACCTGTGAGCATGCCTACCCATCAAAACAAGTGGCTGGTTGACAGTCGGGACGGGAGTGGCCTACTAACAGTTGCGAGCAGCTACCCACCATGGCAAATAGAATTCCAGCGAGGGCGTCGCGGAGAAAGCTCTTAATTAAACCATATCGATTGCTGTACGGAAACTACCTGCGCAAATTCATTATATAATCCATTAACGGATAAGCACCGATGTTCCTTTGAAGGAGAAGCTTTCGCCGGTATCGGTATGCCTGTATGTTAAAGTCCACACATAGGTGCCGGTTGCCTGCTGAACGCCGCGGAACGAGCCATCCCATTTGCCAGTGAAATCCTTTGTTTCGAACAACACCTGTCCCGCCCTGTTGAAAACCCGAAAAGTGACGTCAGATGCCGTAAAGGCATTTAGTGGATAGAGGTGATCATTAAGTCCATCGCCATTGGGCGAAAAAGCAGTCGGCACAGCAATAAGGCAATTGCTCAAGACCGTAACGATCATCGAAGTTATGTCAATACAATTATGCTCATCTTGCACCGTAAGCCTTACCCTGTAGTTTGTACTTCCTGGTACATGAGGAAAAACCTGGTTGGGTGGGTTTTGCCGGGTACTGGTGCTGCCCGTACCAAAATCCCATAGCCAGTATCGGATCTTTCCAATACTGGTGTCGCGGAAAATGGACATGTCCTGCGGGCAAATGAGGGAAGGTCCTGTGATGGCAGCTTTCAGTTTATGATCAAGATTGATTGTAACCGACGAAGAGTCGGTACAAACTCCGTTGGACACCGACAACCTAATTGCCTGTGGTGTAAATGTCCGTGCTACATACGTCAGGTTTTGCTGTACTGATGTTCCGCCGGAATAGCTCCATTTCCAGCTGAGATTGTTTGGTCCCGGGTGGGTTAACGCAATTGTATCGGCTTTGCAACCGTATTTTAGATTGTAGCTGAACCGGGCAGAAACGGTATCGGAAGTCACAACCTGCACAGCAGCGCCTGCCGCCGTTTCCTGTGCACATTCGTCGATAATCGTATTCCCATCGGAACCGGTCTTCAAGGTAACCAGGTGAATTCCTCCGGTGCTGATCGGCCCCGACAATTTTAACGTAATCGAGCTGCTAAGGTTATTGCTGCACCCGGTGCTGGCAGATATTATGCTTATTCCGCTTGATGAACTAATTGTGAAATCGCTTCCATCGGGAGCAATGGAATTACAACGTACCGGCTTACCAAAAACAACTTCCAATACGTCTGGCGCACAGCCCACCCGGCTAATGCTGTCGAATGCTGTCGGTTGGGGCGGAGTTATTGCAAAACTCACACTATCCCCGTCGTTTATACCGGCATTACAGTTGTCCAGTAAGGTGTTTCCATCAGTTCCGTTTTTTACAGATAAGGTATAATTGCCAGGTGGGAGTGGAGTTGCGAAGTTGATCACCAGTGAATCCATGTCGAAGCTTGCAGTACAGTTTAAGCCGGAAGCCGACGCAATAGCTCCTCTTGCAGAAGAAAGGGTGAAATCGGATCCGTCTAAGGCAAGGCTGTTGCACTTCATCTTTTTCGACAGCTGTACGGTTAGCTGGCTGCCCGCGCAATTTGGCCTTGCAGATCGGATTTTCCCAATAGTGGTGTCGGTGATGCCTGCTGTGCCACCTGAGAACCTCAGCGAATAACCACTTTGAGTATCGGTAAAATGGCTAACCAAAAGTAAGTAGTTGTGGTTGACCTGTAACGAAGGCATTGAACTAAAGGTCGGCCGGCCGGATCCTTCACAAACAACGAGAGCGTTTCCTGCAGACGAAGCTCCTGTGCGCCCGCTTTCACCAGACCAGTTGCAGGCGACAAACATGGAATTGTCACTGTAAACCAGGTTAGCGTCCTTGCCGGTTACGTCAAAAATCTGCCAGTCGTAATCGTCGTTGAGATTATTTGGAGTGATCACAAATCCAAGGGTGCCAGCAGTAAAACAGGTAAACTTATACCAATACGGATTTTTATCCTGGAAAACCGATCCTACACAGCGGGTGGGGATAGAGCGCTGCCCACAAATGGCCACAGTTGTTTGGGTAAACGTAGCCGAGCCGCAAACAGGGAATGCAGTTGTTGGGTTCTGACCAAGGTTAGTACAAACCTGGGCTCGGGCGAATACTGAAATGAACAGTAAACAAACAAGAGGTAAGTACCGGGTAATCATATATGCTCCTAACAGACCACCACACTTTCTCGAACGCTGCTTGTTGACGTTCAACGCAATGTAAATCTCCGGGAAGTTTGTGAGCGTTTAAATGCACAGTATTACACCAGAAGCTACTTGGTTTCTTTAGCCCGGTGACAAATGGTTTCTACTGAAAAACTGAAAGCAAGTCCGAAGGCGACTGCTTCCCACAAAGACTGGGTAAAGATGATCGCTTTTAAAGTCATAACCAGGCAAAATACGCTTGTCATCACGGTAAGCGCATTCTTTTCGGAGAAATATCTTTTCATATAAAATTGGCTTGGAACAGAGGGTTTGGCAAATGTAATAACCGTTACTGTTAATTAAGGAGCTGCTCACGCCTATGCCTCTTAATTTTGAATTAAAGTTGGTGTTCACTTTAAGGTATTCTTCAGTAACCGGTTTATTATCTTTGTGCTCAATTTTTGACCACCCTGCAAGTGGGTCCGTAATAATGGAGTATTTGCTTTGGCCTTCATAGGCTGCTTGCAAATAGCTGAAATAGACACATATGGCTTTACTTCACAACCGGGTTTCTCAAAAGGAACTCAAAGAACGTTTAATGGCTGAAACTGAACCGCGAACGACCATCAGCTTCTATAAGTATCACCCCGTTGAAAATCCCCCCGCGTTCAGGGACGAACTTTTCAAGCAGCTTTCACCGCTCGGTGTGTTCGGCCGTATTTATGTGGCTCATGAAGGAATCAACGCACAGGTAAGTGTGCCCACCAGCAAATTCCCGGCATTTCGTGAATGCCTGTATGCGATAGACTTTCTAAACGGCACGCGACTTAACGTGGCAGTAGACGACGATGGCAAATCGTTTTGGGTATTAAAGATTAAAGTACGGGAAAAGATCGTTGCCGATGGCATTACCGATCCATCGTTCAATATGGAGAACAAAGGCAGATATGTAACTGCAACGGAAATAAACAGCTTGATGACCGATCCGGAAACCATTGTTGTCGACATGCGTAATCACTATGAATATGAAGTCGGACACTTTGTAAACGCTATTGAGATACCGTCAGATAACTTTCGTGAACAACTACCGATGGCGGTGGAAATGCTAAAAGAGCAGAAAGACAAAAACATTGTTATGTATTGCACCGGCGGTATCCGTTGCGAAAAAGCCAGCGCGTATATGCTCCACAATGGGTTCAGCAACGTGTTTCACCTTGAAGGAGGCATTATAAACTATGCTTCACAGGTAAAGGAACAACAGCTCGAGACCCGGTTTATTGGTAAGAACTTCGTTTTTGATGATCGTCTCGGTGAGCGTATTACGGATCACGTAATCGCCAAATGCCACCAGTGCGGCCAGCCTGCCGATACCCATACCAACTGCCTTAACGATGCATGTCACCTCCTGTTCATCCAATGTGATTCGTGCAGGTCTAAATACGATGGATGCTGTACCCCGGAGTGCCAATCGACTTACCATCTGCCACCCGAAGAGCAGAAACGCTTGCGGGAGGGGAAAGCAAACGGGATTATGATATTCAACAAATCGCAGCGAAGGCTCAGGCCGCGTCTTAATCAACCGGGAAATTGATCCGGGCGGACTTCTGCACCATTAATATGTTCCTGCTTTGTACGAAATACAGCATGTTCTCCAGCACCACACCATTAATTAAAACCACCTCATTGCCCAGAATTCTATCCATCGACTACGGCTCAAAACGAACCGGGCTTGCGGTAACCGACCCGTTCAAGATGATCGCCAGCGGACTCGCGGGTATCCATACCAAAGAGCTGGAGCAGTATCTAACCAATTACTTCAGGCAGGAGCCCGTGGAACTGGTAATTATTGGCCATCCGCTGAACTTGGATAATTCTGAAACGCATGCTACCCCGTTGGTTCAGGCGTTTATCAACCGGTTTAAAAAGTTGTTCCCCAACATCCCGATTATTAAGGTAGATGAACGATTTACTTCGAAACTGGCGGTACAAAGCATGGTGCAAAGCGGCATGAAGAAGAAAGATCGGCAAAACAAAAACCTTGTTGATGAAATTGCGGCGATCATTATGTTACAGGAGTATCTTAACAACCCGTCGGTGATATAAACTTCCTCTTTCTATATATTTGTAGTTTTTATTATTCACACCGCAGCAGCACAGAACAGAAACACATGATATTACCGATAGTGGCATATGGTGCACCCATCTTAAGAAAGGTAAGCCAGGATATTACCCCAGACTACCCCAACCTTCCAAAATTGATTGGTGACATGTGGGAGACGATGTATGCAAGCAATGGCGTCGGACTTGCGGCCCCGCAGATTAATCGCGACATCCGGTTATTCGTAATCGACAGCGAGCAGGTTTTCAGAAATCTTGATGAAGAAGACGAGGGCAAGTACCCCGACGCTCCGGGAGTGAAAAAAGTTTTCATTAATGCACACGTGCTTGAAACAGAAGGGGAAGAGTGGGCCTATAATGAAGGATGCCTTAGTATTCCCAAGATCCGCGAGGACGTTCACCGCCACGAATCCGTTACGCTTCAGTACCTTGATGAAACCTTTGCGACCCACACCGAACGTTTTACCGGCATAACCGCCCGGATCATCCTGCACGAATATGACCATATCGACGGAAAGCTGTTTATTGATTACATAAAACCGTTAAAACGGAAGCTCCTTCAGCGGAAGTTAAACGACATCAGCAAAGGCAAGATCAAGGTTGATTACAAGATGAGCTTTGCTAAATGACGCGGATAGTAATTTTCCTTCCTATACTTCTATTGTTATATCTCGGTTCTGTCGCCCAGGACACGACTGTAGTGTATAAAAACCAGTCGTTCCAGCTCAGCGAAGTTGTGGTGCGCAACAACTTCAATATTGCTTCTTTTATCGACTATGTCAGGAACGACACCACTTTTTACAAGGCCTTCCGCAATCTTCGCCTCCTAAGCTTTACTTCGCTCAACCACATTCAGTTACTCGACAAAAAAGGTAACCCGCATGCTGGTTTAGACAGTAAAACCAGGCAAACCTATTCCGATGGCTGCAGAACCATGCAGGTTTTAGAAGAAAAAACTACCGGCGACTTTTACAATAAAAAAGGTAATTATAAATATACAACTGCTGAGTTATATGCCAGCCTGTTCTTCACCCGTGGGCGGGTATGCGGCGAAACCAATATCGTTAAAGGAGTGGGTTTCTCAACAAAGGGGAAAAAAGGAATTGAAAAGCATAAAGAACAACTAAAGCAATTGTTCTTTAACCCCGGAAAACGTATTGCCGGCATTCCGTTTATCGGCAACAAGGTGGCCTTGTTTGATGAGGATGTTGCTGCGCTTTACGACTTCAGGATCGACCGTAAAGACTTTATGGGAAACCTTTGTTATGTATTTTCGATTACACCACGCCAGGACCTTACTTCCGGACAACGGGGGGATATCGTGATCGATGAGATGACAACCTGGTTCAACGCCAAAAGTTACGAAATCATCGGGCGTAACTACAGCCTGAGCTACAATGCCGGGGTTTACGACTTTGATGTTCAAATGGAGGTGCAACTCGAAAAGGTAGCGGATCTTTGGGTACCCAAAGTACTCCGGTATAAAGGGTATTTCGACGTTGTCTTCAAAAAGAAAGAAAGCGCACTGTTTACCGCAACGCTTTATGACTTCAGCCGATGAGCAGGTTATGTTATATGTTGAATGTTGAATGCTGAATGGCGCTCCTCCTTTGCAATTGTACCACGACTTAAGAAAACAGCGCAGCGTGATTAAAGCTACAGCGCCTAAAATCAACTCCTGTATCCTTCAGAAAGCAGGAACCTCATTTTGAATTATACATTTTAAATTT
>JASLBT010000308.1 GCA_030146445.1 Segetibacter sp.
AGAACAGGAAGGAGTACGGGTTTATCCGAACCCAAGGCTGATAAAAACGATCAATAATAAAATAATCCAGAAACAGATTTACTACGACAATAGTATTCCATCCCCGGCATTTGTGGTCACCACGCACCTGCATGAATTGAAATTGTATAATTCCATGCTTCCTGCCGTACACAAGATTGGCATGGGTGGTTATGATGGCCGCGGAGTACAAATCATGCGTTCTCCCGACGACTTCAATAAAGGTTTTGACGCACCATCTGTACTCGAAAAAATGGTTGACATCAAAAAAGAAATTGCCATAATGGTTGCGATGGACGACAGTGGAAAAACGGCGATATACCCGCTGGTCGAAATGGTGATGGATCCACAGTTTAACCTGCTTGATTACCAGGTTAGTCCTGCCCGTGTTCCCGACAACGTAAGCTGGAAAGCGGAAGCTATCGCATTGAAGGTGGTCAGGCAGCTCAATAGCCCGGGGATCTTTGCCATAGAGATGTTTGTTGATAAGAATGATGACGTTTGGGTTAACGAGACTGCACCAAGGGTGCATAACAGTGGTCACCATACCATTGAAGCCAATTACTGCAGCCAGTTCGATATGTTATGGCGTGTACTGCTCGGCTATCCACTGGGAAACACAAAAGCGATAAAGCCGGCGTGCATGGTGAACGTTGTTGGTGCCGACAATTTCGAAGGCGATGTACACTACCAGGGACTTCCCGAAATATTACAAATAGAAAATGCATTTGTGCACCTGTATGGCAAGAGAAAGACTAAACCTGGCAGAAAAATGGGGCACGTTACCATCATGACCAATGAAACTCACGAGCTGCCCTACCAGGCAAATAAAGTAAAGCAGGCGCTCAGCGTACGAAGCATTCAGGTATAATGTTAAGCTTATACCCAACCCTGAGTCCGCCAGTTAAGTTCGTTGTTCGAACAGCGATGATTAGCAACTCAATACCCTGGTAACCGTTACCTGAATACCACACCCAATCAACTCAATCAACAATTCAAACCCTCTCATATGACACAGTTGGGAACAACAGAACCATACCTCGAGAATGAGTCTCCCATGTTGGTCGGCATTGTTATGGGTAGCGACAGCGATCTGCCGGTTATGCAGGAGGCGGCAAACGTGCTCAGGCACTTTGGCGTTAATTTCGAACTTACCATCGTCTCGGCACATCGAACACCATTACGCATGATTGAGTATGCAACATCAGCTGCCGGAAGGGGCTTAAAGGTAATTATAGCCGGAGCCGGAGGCGCGGCCCACCTACCAGGAATGATTGCTTCCATCACCAGCCTGCCGGTAATCGGAGTTCCGGTTAAATCGTCTAACAGTATCGATGGGTGGGACTCTGTGCTTTCGATACTTCAAATGCCTTCGGGAGTACCGGTTGCAACGGTTGCCCTAAATGGGTCGAAAAATGCCGGCATACTTGCGGCCCAAATTCTCGCAACATCTAACGATAAGTTGGCCAACAAGCTGGAAAAATACAAACAGGAACTTCAACAGGGTGTATATGAAAAACTGGATAAACTGGTGTCTGATGGCTGGCCTAATGAGTTCGATAAACCAGAAATTGCCTGATCAATTGTCGTCTGTAACCTTATTACAGACAAAGTTACTCGAAGATTTTCCGTCCGGCTCATCGGTGGAATATGCGGCCGGTAAGTTATACCTATGTGGTGATGACGCAACGGAGTATTGGGTGCTTGATACGGCATACAATAAACTAAAAGCTGTTCGCTTATTTACGAATAAAACGAACAGGATCGAAAAAAGTAAAAAGACAGACCTGGAGTCGTCAACCCTAATCGACAAAAAATACCTGGTGATGTTGGGTTCAGGCTCAACAACTTTACGCAATAAAGTTATGATCAGCTCCGTAGCTCAGGGAGCAACAGAATTAAAGGTAGTTAATACCAAAACGTTCAATGCACGGGTTCGGAAAAGAGGCATTAAGGAGACCAACTATGAAGGGCTTGCGGCATTCGACGATGGACTGGTGATCAGTAACCGCGGCAACCTCACGCAACCCATAAACCACCTGATCTTTACGGCCAATCATTTTTGGAAAAATCAGTCGCGTGTGAAGTTTGAAATCGCCGCCATTTCATTGCCAAACGATACAACAACTTTTTCGGGCATCTCGGGACTGGCAATTGACGCCAGTGATCGATTGTTCTTTACTGCATCAACGGAGGGTACAACAAATGCATACGACGATGGGCTGATTGGGGACAGTTACATCGGCTGGATAAATAATATCAGCAAAAAGAAATCCGCCAGGTCGATTATTCCGGATGGATGGTTGAACCTGGGTAATTTCGACCCTGCGTTTAAAGATCAAAAAATTGAGGGCATTTGTATAGAGGAAGACGACGGCAAAACGATGATAATTCACCTGGTCGCCGACAACGATAAAGGGGATACCCGCCTTTTTAAAGTGAGACTTATTATGCCGTAAACTGCTGTTTCGTTACGACTAGCTGGTTACTCAACCAATTGAATGATCCCAAACTCTTGTTCTATTGTGTGAGAACAAGCAAGCAAGTCGTCAAACAACTTTTTCCCGTAAAGTGAATACCACGGAGAAAAATTATCAACCCGCTCCTGCAGGTTTTCTGCCGGGAACATCCTGCCTTTTATTTTCAAAATCTGCCTTGTGCTGCTGTCAAACTTCCGCTTTTCTGCCCGCAGCATTTTTTTCTCGAGAGCGATGATCTTTTTATCGAGGCTTGATTGCAGTGAGCCCACGTGGGCCAACAGTGTTTGATCAACCTTGCCTGCCACTTCGAGGATATGGCTGTAATTGTCCCTGAAATTTTTCCGTTCTTTCTCGAGCGAAAGTTGCAGCATTGAGCTTTTCTTAACGAATGCTTCAACAAGCAGGTCTCCCTTTTGAAAGAACTCTTGTATAGAAAACCCAAGCTTTTTTGCTGTTTCACGCGAAGTTTCATCAACAAGAAGAAATGAGTTTCTCAATAACAGTACAGGGAAGGGTACATTTGCTGCTGCGAAAACCTCCTTCAACTCCAGCCAATATGCTACTTCGCCGCCGCCGCCGATAAAGGCAACATTCGGCAGTATCATTTCCTGGAATACGCCTCTCAAAATCACATTACAGCTAAATCGATGGGGGTGGTTTTCCACCTCGTCCATGATCTGATCCGTTGTCCATACTTTTCCGGGAACCCTGAAGTGACAGTCGACGAGTGTTATCCGGTCACGGGTACCATCATCGAGGTAAAAAAGGTTAATCTCGCGACCACTCGCCTGTACCTTATAGTGTTCAGCTAACTTTTTGCCGGTTGACTCTACCAAAGGGTGCGAAAACTGCTCAGTTAATTCCCGTTTCACTATTGCATTG
>JASLBT010000452.1 GCA_030146445.1 Segetibacter sp.
CGGGCCGGTCTATGCCGGCCCGTAATGTTTCTACTTTACTTCCCTAATAGTCAATTACCTGTTCTTCCATCAACTCAGGCATCATCCTGAATTCGTATTGCTGGTTACGCAATTGGGGCTCAAAACCTGCCTCGCGTATCGCTTGCTGTATTCCTTTGCTCGTAAAGCGGTGAGGAGCGCCCGCTGCACTTACCACGTTTTCCTCGATCATGATACTGCCAAAGTCATTAGCCCCTGCGTGCAAACAGATTTGGGCCACTTGCTTACCAACGGTTAGCCAGCTTGCCTGTATGTTTTTTACGTTAGGCAACATGATCCGGCTCATAGCAATCATACGGATGTATTCGTCGGGAGTGGTAAGGTTCTGTACGCCACGGATGCGCGTCAGCAGGGTATCCACGTCCTGGAATGTCCAGGGGATGAAAGCAATAAAACCCTTGGCATATTCAGGTTTTTTTGCCTGTACCTCACGCAATTTCACCAGGTGTTCAAACCTTTCCTGTACGGTTTCCACATGTCCAAACATCATTGTTGCACTGGTGGTGATGTCGAGTTTATGTGCTTCCACCATAACATCAAGCCATTCCTGGGAACCACATTTTCCCTTACTGATCAGCCTTCGCACCCTGTCTACCAGAATTTCCGCGCCCGGACCCGGAAGGCTGTCCATACCCGCTTCCTTCAAGGCCGTAAGCACCTCCCGGTGGGTACTTTTTTCAAGCTTGGTAATGTGTGCTACTTCAGGCGGCCCCAGTGCATGCAACTTAAGTTTTGGGAAAAGTTGCTTTAATGTTTTAAAAAGGTCGACATAATACTGAAGTCCCAGACCCGGGTGGTGACCACCTTGCAACAGTAACTGCTCCCCGCCATAACGGAAAGTTTCAGCGATCTTTCGTTTGTAGGTTTCCAGGTCGGTGATATAGGCTTCTTCGTGACCCGGAATACGGTAAAAGTTGCAGAATTTACAGTTGGCGATACAAACATTGGTGGTGTTCATATTTCGGTCGATGATCCAGGTAACTTTTCCGTGTGGAACCTGTTTTTTCCGGAGCTCGTTGCCAATAAACATGAGGTCTGCCATTGGCGCATTTTCAAACAGGAAAACACCTTCCGCTACAGTGAGGTACCCATCGGGGCCAGCCTCTATACCGTTTAGTGCTTTTTGATATAATTCAGCTAAATGCATATTTGGAGATTCAAGTGCAAAAGTACGTTGCACGGTTTTAATATCTGTAAAACCCCTTGCAGCCCCGCGCAGCTGCCAATACTTTCACGTTAGCTTTAGAAAACACCGGATTTTTTAAATGGTTGTCGATAACCCCGTTAAAACACTTAATTTCAAGATGCCGAAAAATGAACCAACGCTTGAAGTGAGTGACACAACCGCGGCCCAATAGCGAACCATTTGCTTGTCCCAAAAAAACAAAACAGCTTGTTTTTGCCCTGCTTTTGCTGCTGGTGGGGTGCGTACACCCGTGTTTTGCCCAGAAACAGTTTACGGAGCCACCGACTCGTTTAATCACACAATTTCCGTTCAAAACTTTAACCGGTGGTATCGTCATCATCCAGGCACTGCTTACCGGGCACGACGATACACTTCAATTTGTGCTTGACACCGGCAGCGGCGGCATTTCGCTCGACTCTGCCACCGCCGTGTACCTGAAATTGGAACAAACGCCCAGCGATCGTACGATCCGCGGCATTGCAGGCGTGCGAAAAGTAAACTTCGTGATGCACCAGCAAATGAGATTGCCGGGGCTGACCGTAGATAGCCTGAACTTCCATATTAACGACTACGAACTGTTGACCAGTGTTTATGGGGAGAAGATCGACGGTATAATCGGTTATAGCTTTCTAAGCCGATATATTGTTAAGCTCGACTACGATAAGCAGATGATGGAGGTTTGGCAAAAGGGCAGTATTCGCTATCCACGTGGGGGCTATCTGCTTAAACCCCTGATAAACAACATTCCTGTTTTTGGCGCCCAGATATCAGACAGCCACCCGGTGTCGGCCCGTTTTTACTTTGATTCCGGTGCGGGCCTTTGCCTGTTGATGTCGGAAGATTTTGCTCGCGACAGTTCCATTCTGAAAAAACGAAAAAAGATTACCGTGACACAGGCGGAGGGTATTGGCGGCAAGAAGGAAATGAAGATCACCACTGTAAAGGAAATTCGTTTTGGACCCTACCGGTTTCGTAGGGTGCCGGCATACATTTTCAGCGATGATTATAATGTAACATCCTACCCCCAACTCGGCGGACTTATTGGCAACGACATCCTGCGGCGGTTCAACGTTATTGTTAACTACCCGGCGAAAGAAATACACCTTATCCCAAACACGCATTATAAAGAAGCCTTCGACTATTCCTATACCGGCCTCGGTATCTACCTGGTTGATAATGAAGTGCTTGTTGAAGACGTTATGGAGCATTCGCCTGGTGCGGCAGCGGGCTTCAAGCCCGGCGACATCATTATCGCGGTAGAAGGTAACTTTTCGAAAAACATACAAGCCTACAAAACCCTAATGCAGCGGCCAGGAGCAAAGTTGAAAGTATTGGTAGTACGCGAGGCGGAAATCCTTTTGCTTAGCCTCGTGGTTAAAAGTATTCTTTAGTGGTTTAGTTTTTAGCGCATAAGAGTTTTTGAAACGGTTGAATAACTATGTATTAAGTCGTATTGCAGCGTTCTCACGGCATTTAAAACACGCTATTTTTGGAGAAATAACGACTTATGAGAAAATTGTACTTTCTGCTGGCGCTTGTGGGTTTTGTTTTACCCGCAACGAGCCAGGTTTCTCTCACTAACCTGGCTTCACCATATAACCAGGACTTCAATACCATTGCCGCTACCGGCACTTCATCTACGCTACCCGAGGGGTGGTCCTTTGTTGAAACCGGCACCAATGCAAATGCAACGTATGCCGCCGATAACGGCCTGGTAAACAGTGGCAATACCTATAGCTATGGCACTACAGGCAGTACCGAAAGAGCATTGGGAACACTACTTTCCGGAAGTCTTACATCTACCATCGGTGTAGGCTTCGCAAATTCCACCAACGACACGATTACTTCCGTCGCTGTTACTTATGCCGGCGAACAGTGGCGGCGCGGGAGTGCAGGCAGGAGCGACTCCCTGAACTTTGAATACAGCACCACGGCCACCAGTTTAACTGCCGGTACCTGGATCAACGTTGACTCACTCGATTTTAAATCGCCAACCACAGCGGGAGTCGTAGGCCAGTTAGACGGGAATGCCGCCGTCAACCGAGAGATCAAAACTTTCACCATTTCAGGATTGTCCATTCAACCGGGAGAAACTTTCTATTTCCGGTGGGTAGACGCCAATGCAACCGGGGCTGACGATGGACTCGCAGTAGATGATCTGCAGCTTACGTTTAATAACAGCAACCTTCCTGACTGTGTAACCCCAACTGCGCAGCCAACAAACCTGGTGTTTTCTTCAGTAAGCAACGACAGCATAACAGCAACGTTTACAACTCCGACACCCGCGGCCGATCGCTACCTGGTAATAATGAGCACAAGTGCCGTTCTTTCCTCGCCGCCACAAAACGGAATCACGTATAACGACGACGATGCACTTGGTAATGCCAGCATCGTGTCGGCCGGAAGTTCGAATACCTTTACCGTTTCCGGCTTAACCCCCGGAACAACATATTACTTCCATATATTTTCGACAAATGCAAACTGCTCCGGCGGGCCGCTGTACAACCTGGTGTCACCGCTTGTGGGTTCTGTGGCCACCACCAGCCCGCCGCCATGTGTTGCGCCAACAACGCCGCCCGGCGCAGT
>JASLBT010000205.1 GCA_030146445.1 Segetibacter sp.
CCTTTTACCGGTTTCCCAGGCCGGCGCTTATGGATAACTGCTACGAAAAAAGCCCCCGTGACTTCAGGTTTTCAGTGAAAATGAACAAAGCGATCACCCATTACAAGCAGTTCAACGACACAGCAGGGATGATTTCCGACTTCTATGGGACGGTACAGGAAGGGTTAAAAGAGAAACTGGGCTGCGTTTTGTTTCAATTGCCGCCGAGAACACGCTATACTCCTGAACGGCTCGACAAAATTATCAACAGCCTCGACCTGTCGTTTGACAACGTCCTGGAGTTCAGGCACAACAGCTGGTGGGACGCCGATGTTTTTGCCACGCTGTCGAAGAACAACGTCGGCTTTTGCGGTATGAGCCATCCGGAATATCCCGACGACCTGATTGCAACGACAAAAACCGCCTATTATAGGTTTCACGGGGTACCACTTCTGTATAAGTCACCCTATTCACCAGATGAACTCAGCCGTATTGCCGGGCAAATCGACGAAGTCGGAAAACTAAAGAACGCTTTCTTTTATTTCAATAATGATATCGACGCATCGGCAATTGCGAATGCGAAACAGCTGCAGGAATACTTTGCAAAGAGGTAACGATTAGCGGCACTACTTTCTACCGCCGTTTCCAATAGGAGTTCCGAATCCCAGTGAGTAATTAAAGTGGTTGTTTGCAAGTTCGGTTATGCCTGTCCGGTACTGTGCCTGGGTATGAAGAAAAGTGTTTTCGGCGAGCTTGAATTGTAGACCAAAACCAAATGGAATGTAGGCTCCCCAATAGACCTTATACATCGATACGCCTGCGCCTGCGCTTACATAGGGGGTTACACGGGACCTGTCGGAAAGGAGTTTAACCAGCACATTAGCATCTGTTTCGAGCAGGAAATTATCAGACCCTAAACTTTGGCGGTTTTTAAAAGTATAATCCACTATCGAAGCACCCATTGTCGCCATGAAGTCAACATATTCTGTAATTCCCTGGAAGTAATTTACCGCAAGCCCGGGCCCCATCTCATTGAACTTGCTCCATTGGTTGTTTCTAAAAACTCCCGACAACGAATTCGCCCTGATGAGGTCTGCAGTGCGAAAGTCGTTTAATAGGAAATTTACCGATAAAGTAGGCTTCTTTTTATAAGATACTTCCTGGCTATAACCGGTGCCGGCGAGCAAAATAACGATAACAACAAGGTAAATATTCCTCATAACAGATTTTTTCGGTCGGCTTAATACGACACCCTCACAATATCGCTAATTTACTTTAATGAAGGTGTATTAATGCTCGGTACCGGCGGGGACCACCTCTACTTTCACTTTCGCCAGTCCCTCACTGATCATTTTAATCTTTTTAGCCGCTTTTTTGCTGAGATCGACAATTCTGCCTCTTTTCGCCATGCGGGGATGCATGCGATCAATGATCCTGACTATGACAGAGATATTATTTTGGAGATTGGTAACCCTAACCCAGGTGTGAAGTTTGAAAGAATTGCTTGCAGCAGTAAGTAACCTCGTTTGAAATGACTCTCCACTCGCCGTCCGTGAGCCTTCGAAATTATCGTTGTAAAAACTGGCAGTACCTTCTGCATGAACTGCAGCTGTCTTAAGTTTGCCCTGGGAAAATACCCTGACAGGCAAAAGGAATAACAGAATTAAATAAGTTTTAACCAAAAGAACTGTTTTTAGATGAAATAATAAAAGCCATGATCAATCAAAAAAATAAGTTGTTACTACCCATTTCCTGTTTGATGTCAGGCTTTATACTCTCTTGTTCACCCAGGCCGAATAAGGTGTTGACTAATGAATTCGGCTTGCAGGTGGCCCGCGAAGGTAAATCTTATTGTTTAACCCTCCAAACAGATACGGATAAACGTATGGTCGACGTCGCTTCGTATGTGCCGGGGATAAAAACCGATTTCAAGTATGCTACCGTTGACAACTTTACCCATAAAAAGTTATACAAAAAACCGGTGGCATATTTACGGCTCCCCGCTGCTAAGGCATTGGCGGCGGTTCAACGGGAGTTAAATGCGCAAGGTTTCGCACTCAAAATATTCGATGCCTACCGGCCCTACAGCGTTACCAAAGAAATGTGGCGGGTGGTACCCGACGAACGTTATGCGGCCAATCCCGCAAAAGGTAGCGGTCACAACCGTGGAGCAGCAGTCGACATCACGCTAATCGATCTTAAAACCGGTGAGGAACTGCCCATGCCTACACCGTTCGACGATTTTACTGAAAGGGCACACCACAACTACCTTAACTTACCCGGCAAGGTCATTCAAAACAGGAAACTACTGAGAACCACCATGGAAAAACACGGTTTCCTTGCGCTAGATACCGAGTGGTGGCACTACTTTTTACCCGAAGCAAGTCGGAAGTATGACTTACTTGATTTAAATTTCAGGCAGATGAAGCGAATAGTGCGCAAGAAATGTGCTCTCTAAAGAACAGGCACCCATAAAATAAGGCAATCCCAAATGCATTCGTACCACGATCAGATCTTACCGGAGTTAACCGCCTGGCAAAAACAAATGCAACGGAATCCATCGGTATTGAACGCCGTGGCAAAAAAAGTGCAGGACCGGATTAACCGGGTGATCCCGGAAAAGGTGCATACGGCAATCACCAGGGCTATAAAGGAAATGGTGCGGGGGGTTTTGTTCGGGGCAAAACACACCACCCTTAGTTCCCCAGCTAATATCGGCATCGAAGAAATTGAACAGCGGGTGCAGGAACGAATACAGTTTTACAAGCATACAGCGGCAGCAGAAGGCGGAATTGCAGGCGCTGGCGGCTTCCTGCTTGCTGTGGCAGATTTCCCGGTATTGCTTGCAATCAAAATCAAAATGCTTTTCGATATTGCTGCTTTGTACGGATATGATGTGAACGACTACCGCGAAAGGGTGTACATTCTGCATATTTTTCAACTTGCATTCTCCAGCCAGCAGCACCGCCGCAAGGTGTTCGAACAAATTACCGACTGGAAGAGAAAAACGATCGAAATGCCTGCAGATGTAAACGACTTCGACTGGCGAACCTTTCAGCAAGAGTACAGGGATTATATCGACCTTGCGAAACTTGCACAACTGATACCTGGGGTCGGTGCTGTAGTCGGACTGGTGGTAAACTACCAGCTGCTTAAAAAATTAGGTGTAACAGCAATGAACGCCTACCGCATGCGCTGGCTCGAAAAAAACAAATTGGATAAACATGGCTAAAGGGATTGAAACTAACTTAAGCAGGGAAAAGGCAAACAGGATAGCTTTATTGGTCGACGGCGATAATGCTCCTGCCAAATTACTCATGCTTATCCTTGAAGAAGCATCGAAATACGGGAAAGTGACCATTAGGAGGATCTACGGCGACTGGACCACCCAACACATGAATACATGGAAGGGCATACTTAACGAGCTCGCGTTTAACCCTATCCAGAAGTTTTCTTATACGAGCGGAAAAAACTCCACCGATAGCGCCCTCATCATTGATGCAATGGATATACTGCACGACGAATTGGTGGATGGATTTTGTATCGTTTCAAGCGATAGTGATTATACGGGTCTTGCCAAGCGTATCAGGGAGGAAGGGATTTTCGTAATGGGCATCGGCGAAAAGAAAACACCGAATGCGTTTATTAAATCCTGTGAGATCTTTACCCTTGTTGAAAATCTGGAGCAGACTGAATCCAAGGTGGAGAGGCCTACAAAAAAGGCAGAAAAAAAGGATGAAAAACAGGCTCTTGACATGAAACTGATTAACAAAGCATTCGACATGTCGGCCAATGAGAGCGACGAAGTGTACATATCCACGATCGGCTTTAACCTTCGTAAGCTGGATCCAAGTTTTGATTGCCGCACTTATGGCTATAAGACACTTACTACTTTGTTTAAAAATCTTAAGGGATTTGTACTGATCGACAACATGATCAATGGACTAAATCACCCTTTGCTCAAGAGGGTATAAATTGCCGGCCTATCCGAAATCTTTGGTAGCCGGCAGAGGATCAGAACCCATCATCGTTGGAGCCTGCCCCTACTTGTTTGCAGGTACTTTTCGACACCGGCGGCGGGACTCCATGACTGTCCTGCTGAGGTCTTTTTTCAGCAATTGTGCCCGCCGGAAATCCCTGCTGGCAGATTATCGCCAGCGTGTATCAGGCATAGCCATTCGCCCGTTTCTTAGCTCTGCCCTGCCTTATCTTTGTCATAAACCCACCAGCATGAATATTGAATTCAACAGGAACGAGGATGACATGAAGCAGGCGATCAGCAAAATGCGAAATCATCTCGAGAAAATCCAACTCGGTGGCGGCAAAAAGGCCATAGAGAAACAGCACGAAAAAAATAAGCTGACCGCGAGGGAAAGGATCGACTACCTGGTGGATAAGAACTCCACCTTCCTCGAGTTGGGTGCTTTCGCAGGCTTTGAAATGTACGAAGAACAGGGCGGTTGCCCTGCCGGCGGAACCGTTGCGGGGCTGGGATACATCAGTGGAAGACAGTGCGTGATTGTGGCTAATGACCAAACGGTGAAGGCGGGTGCCTGGTTTCCGATAACCGGCAAGAAGAACCTGCGCATGCAGGAAATCTCCATGGAAAACAACTTACCCATCATTTACCTTGTCGATAGCGCAGGTGTGTTTTTGCCCCTGCAAGACGAGATATTCCCCGATAAGGAACACTTTGGTCGCGTTTTCCGCAACAATGCGAAAATGAGTGCCATGGGTATCACTCAAATCGCAGCGGTCATGGGTGCATGTGTTGCCGGCGGTGCTTACCTGCCCATTATGAGCGACGAAACTCTGATGGTTGAAGGGAATGGCAGTATCTATCTTGCCGGCCCCTATCTGGTAAAAGCCGCAATTGGTGAGGACATCGATAATGAGTCGCTCGGAGGGGCTGTAACCCATACCGAGATCAGTGGCATCGCAGATTATAAGTTTAAAACAGAACAGGACTGTCTCGACCAGGTAAAAAAGATCATCAGTAAGCTCGGAAATAATGCTCCTGGTCCTCTAAACCGAACCACACCTGTTCCGCCAAAGAAAAATCCCGAAGAATTATATGGCATTCTGCCTGCGGGAAATGTAAAGCCTTACGACATGCTCGAAATTATCGAACGGATCATCGACGACAGCGCTTTCGAGCAGTTTAAAGCCGACTACGGAAAGACAATCCTTTGTGGTTATGCACGTATTGATGGCTGGGCGGTGGGTATTGTTGCCAACCAACGACTGATTACAAAAACAAAAAAAGGCGAAATGCAACTTGGCGGTGTCATTTACAACGACAGTGCTGACAAAGCTGCCCGGTTTATCATGAATTGTAACCAAAAAAAGATACCACTTATTTTTCTTCAGGATGTCACCGGCTTTATGGTCGGAAGCCGCAGTGAACACGCCGGTATCATCAAAGACGGGGCAAAGCTGGTAAATGCTGTCGCCAACTCGGTGGTTCCAAAAATTACCATCGTTATAGGCAATAGCTATGGAGCGGGGAACTATGCAATGTGTGGCAAGGCCTACGACCCGAGATTTATTTATGCATGGCCAAGTGCAAAGATCGCGGTAATGGGTGGCGAACAGGCCGCAAAAACGCTAATGCAAATACAGGTGGCAGGTTTGAAAGCAAAAGGGCAGGTAATTGATCCGGTTGAAGAAACACGGCTGTTGAACCAGATCAAGGATCGATACGAAAAACAGACGAGTCCTTTTTACGCGGCTGCACGGCTTTGGGTCGACAACCTGATCAACCCCGTAGACACCAGGAAGGTGATCTCAGAGGGGCTGAGTGCAGCAAACAATTCCCCTCAAATTCCTGAATTTAAAACCGGCGTGTTCCAGGTTTAGCCTGCAGTTCCATTTCGATCTATATTTTTAGGTTAACCAAATTTTGTTAATTTCACTCTTCACATGTTCCATAAAAAACCTCCGGCCAAATCAGAACAATCCAGTATGATGAAAAGAATTTTGCCCGCAATTTTTTTATGGGTAGGTGTAGCTGCTCTCCTCTTTTCTTCTTGTGTAAACGATAAATACCTCATTGCTCCTGCTGCTGTTCCAGACCAGTCTTTCATTGAGGAATTTGATACCGTTTCTGCGGCTGCCAGTCGCGGGTGGAAGTTTATCAATGTGAGCGAATCAAAAGGTCCAAATATCTGGCAACAGGCCGGCGCTGTTACACCATGGTTCGACGCATACTCATCCCATGGTTCTAATGTAGGATTTATTGGCGCCGACTACACCTCTACTTCGGCCGCAGCTGCTATCATCAGCAACTGGCTTGTATCCCCTGTGGTGACCTTGCAAAACGGGGACACCATTTCTTTCTATACCAGGGCACTCGTATACGATGACGGCGCCGGCGACTCTACCGATTACGCCAACAGGCTTCAGCTCAGGCTGAGCACAAATGGTGAAAGCCTTAACGTAGGCAATGCTGCTGATCCCGGCGACTTCACCCGGGGCCTTATCGACATCAATCCCAATCTGGAAGCGTCGAGCCTGATTAATCCCGTAGCTACAGCATTCCCTACCCGGTGGACCGCTTTCCGGATTACACTATTTGGACTACAGGAACCCGTCCGTGGCCGTTTTGCTTTCCGTTACTTTGTCGAAGGGGCAGGCTCAAATGGAAATGGAAGCGGTGTTGGTGTCGACCTCGTTACTTATAAAAGCAAACGCCAACAATAGTCCGCTATAATCACTTGATCTTTATGAAGAAACTCAACTTATTCACCTGCTCTCTATTGTTATGCTTTGCGGCAAGCATCATTGTTGTATCCTGTAATAAAGAAGAGCCTCCTGCAACAAGGGTAATTACCCCTGCTTTTCCGCCTGCTCCACCAGCTTCGTTTGTTGAGGAGTTTGACTCTGCAGGAACCCTGACGCGCAAAGGATGGGTGTTCAAAAACAACAGTTACCCTATTGGCACAACGGGTTGGCGGCAGGGCAGGTATGAGTCTGCTTCAATGGCACAGTACAAATTTCTGGCACCTGTGCCATTTATCGGGTTCCCGGCTTATTCGGCAAGTTCAACACCGAACGACTTCATCAGTTGCGATGCATCTGCCGTAAACGACGCAGTAAGTGGAACCGGAGATATCAGCGCATGGCTGATTTCCCCGGTTGTACCCATCAAAAATGGCGACCAGATTATCTTTTACACGAGGGCGGTTTCAGACGCAAGTTATCCGGTATATACCAGGGACCGTATGCAGGTGCGTGCTAATTTCAGCGACGGAACAGCAAATGTTGGTGGTTCTCCGACCAGTGTAGGCAGCTTTACCAACGTTTTACTTGACATCAATCCAAGATATATTTACAACGACCCGGCGGGCAATACGCCGGCAGCTCCCGGTTATCCGCAGGAATGGACCAAATACACCATCAATATTGCAGGGATGCCGGGTACGGGCTCTGTAACAGCAGCAAGATTTGCATTTCGGTACCTGGCAGCGGATGCAGGTTTATTTGGTGGATCATCCGGCGACAATTATCCGACCGTCGTAGGCATCGATAGCCTTGCATTTATTCATCAGTAGCGTTTGTTCGATAGCAAAAAAGGCTGTCTTTAGGGCAGCCTTTTCTATTTTTACCCTTTAAGTACATATACATGCGTGGTACAGTTATCCTGGCTTGCATAATGTCAATTGTTGTTTCGTCCTGCGTAAACCAAACGAGCACCCGGGTTAAAAAGGTATCGCCTGAAACTACATTGACCAATAACATTGCAGCGTTCAAGCAAACAGCAATAACCGGCGATCTCGTGGTACGACTTGGCGACGACCTGATCAGTGAACGTGTGAGGTTCCTGAACGAAAAAGACTACGCTTATTCGCATGCTGGTATAATTATAGAAAACAACGGCAATAAACGTGTATTTCATATCACTCCGGACGGCAATTACAACGATACCATACAGGTGGTATCGATCGACTCCTTTTTAAACCCGGCCAAAAACCTGAAATGCGGCTTATACCGCTACAATCTTTCATCGGCACAAAGAGATTTGGTGAAGAAACTGGTAGAGGGTTATAAGAACGCTGGCGTCCGGTTCGACCGGAAGTATAATCTCGTAACAGATGACCGGATGTATTGCTCCGAAATGATTGCCAGGACAATCACGCTTGCGAGCGATCAAAAAATAACTTTCCCGTTGGTGAACGTTCCAAAACGGATGCAGACGATGGTGGCCGTTTTTTTAGAAGCTGAAAAAATTAGCCCTCAACTGGTTGCCGAAACAAAGATTATCACCGTAGATAACCTTTATTCGATGCCCGAATGTACCTTGCTGGCCAGCTTTCCGCTCAAGCGCCTGCCTGATCAACAATAAGCACCACACGGACGAAATATCACCTAGACCTGAATCATATGCAATCGTATCCGCTTTTTCACGTAGATGCCTTTACCGACCAACTGTTTGGCGGCAACCCTGCTGTGGTGTGCCCGCTTGAAACCTGGCTGCCCGACGAGACCATGCAGCGTCTTGCTGCTGAAAATAACCTGAGCGAAACAGCTTTTTTTGTAAGGGAAGAAGCTGGCTATCACCTCCGTTGGTTTACGCCCGAATACGAGATCGACCTATGCGGCCACGCCACACTTGCTACCGCCTATATACTTTTTGAGCACCTTGATTATGCAGGTGAAACAATCCGGTTCCGTTGTAAAAGCGGGGATCTGGAGGTAAGCAGGAGGAACGGACTTATCGAGTTGAATTTCCCCAGCCGTGTACCTGCAGAAGTTGAACCTCCTGAAGCCCTGCTAAAAGGCATTAATATACAACCTGCGAAGATCCTCAAGTCAAGAGACTACTTTCTTGTTTACAACCAGCAAAGCCAGGTAGCAGACTTCAGTCCCGATTTCACCTACCTTAACCAGTTAGACTGCGTGGGGATCATCGTTACTGCCCCTGGTAGGGATGTGGACTTTGTCTCCCGGTTTTTTGTTCCAAACTCAGTCATCGGCGAAGATCCCGTGACCGGATCTTCGCACTGCAACCTTATCCCCTACTGGAGCGAACAACTGAACAAAACAAATCTTAGTGCGCGCCAGATTTCGGCCCGGGGCGGACAACTCACCTGCACATACGCCGGCGACAGGGTTTTAATGGCTGGAAAAGCCGTGTTGTATATGAAAGGAGAATATTACCTGTAGTATATGGCAGAACAAGGTAACCAGCTCATCATTTACACCGATGGCTCAAGCAGGGGAAATCCCGGAAGGGGCGGGTACGGTGCTATATTAATGTGGGGAGACAAACGTAAAGAACTATCTGCCGGATACCGGCTTACCACCAATAACCGCATGGAACTAATGGCGGTAATAGTTGCTCTGGAAACACTTACCCGCAAGCATATACCCCTTACCATATACACCGACAGCCAGTATATTGTAAAATCAGTACAGCAAAAATGGCTCGACAACTGGATCAAAACCGACTTCAAGGGAGGCAAAAAGAATAAGGATTTGTGGACTCGTTTTTACCAGTTGTCGAAAGAGTTCAAAATCACTTTCAAGTGGGTCAGGGGTCATGCGGATAACCCGTTTAACAATCGTTGCGATGAGCTGGCCACCAGTGCAGCCGACGGTGGCAACCTGTTGATTGATGTAGGGTATGAGACAGGTGTTGGTCAATAAGTAAAGAGCATATAGTTAATTTCTAGCGTGACCAGCGGGCATCGGTACTTGCCTGGCGTCCCCTAATCATCGTCATACCCACCCTTAAAGCTTTAGATCACTTATGTTAAATGGAAACTTCGGCGTTAGTTGGAGCGGCGGCAAGGACAGCTGCTTCGCATTTATGCAAGCCAAAACGCAGGGCCTTGTTCCGGCGGTGTTGCTGAATGTGCTGAATGAGCAAGGTCGGATCTCCAGGAGCCACGGTATTCCTTCCGCCATTATCCGCGCGCAAGCCGAACAACTTCAACTACCCGTGCACCTCATCAGCAGCAGTTGGAATGATTATGAGCACGAGTTTACCACTGCCCTAAACCATTTACGGGAACAGCATCACCTCAGCCATATGGTATTTGGCGATATCGACCTCCAGGCCCACCGCGACTGGGAAGAAAAAGTTTGTGAACAGGCCCACTTAACCGCCGTTTTGCCCCTCTGGCAAGCCGACCGTAAACATCTTGTATTGAAGATGCTTGATGAAGGAATTGAAACAATAATTGTCAGCTGCAACGAAATTATGGGTGACCGGTTCCTGGGCAAGCGTCTTTCCCGGGAACTTGTAAGTGAATTGGAACGTATCGGTATTGATGCCTGCGGAGAGAATGGTGAATACCATACACTGGTAACCAATTGTCCCTTGTATAAACACGCGATCAACATCGACTCAGGGGGCGCAGTTAAACAAGATAACTACTGGTTCACCAACCTGCAACTGGCGATGTCTTAAGCCAGGCTCCTCATCCTGAACGATGCAGAAGCATGTTTCAGGCAGGCAAAAAAAATCCCGCCGTTTGGCAGGATCTGTATCGATCAGTTTGCGAAGTTACGCATACACCTTTTTGTGCTTCAGGCTTCGTGTTACCTGGTAATAACTTCCAAAAAGCAAAGCGCTAAAAAAGAGGTTTCCAAAAATAGTGTTCAGGAAAAAACTTCCAAAGAACTCGCCTTTGTAAAAGGGAATTGCGGCGATATAACTTTCCATTAGTCCGGCGAAGGTGCGCGGGTAAAGGTTGACAGGGCTAAACAGCCATTCGCCAAGGTTTGAAAGAATAAAAAAGATAATACCGCTCCATACTGCCGCCAGTCCAATGTTCACCACATTTCTCTTGCGGATGAAACCCGAGACCCAGGTGATGAGCATAAAGGCACCATAATCGAAAAGCTGACCATACCCGTAAAAGCCTTTAACATGGGTAAATAATTCGAGGCAAACATCAGCAAAAAACATTGCGGCCAGCGGAAACAGCAAAGCCATCTTCCTGTCGCTTACAGTCGTTCCGGCGAAAATAGCGATGGCGCCAATCGCAGTAAAGTTCGGATAATGTGGAAGAAGCCTGGTTAATGCAGCAAAAAGAATAAGAAGGGCTGCAGCAAACATGCCGGTGTTCTGTCTGTTCATAAGCTTCATTATGCCGCAAAAGTAGCCGAAAGAAAGAACCTTTCCCGCAAAGGAATTGAACTACTTTCCCGGATGCTTTAGGTTAAGCGGGTACAAATGCCTTAAAAAGAGTACATCCCGATGTGGTTTCCAGCTCGTATGCCGTAGAGGGCCGTATAAAAAAACAATCGCCTTTTTTAAATCGGTGATAAACGTTCACCGTTTGCATTTCTCCCGCCGTTACGATAAATATCTCGGCCGACACACTTGTAGCCGAGTACCGGATCCCGGGCTGAAGCTGGATCTTGCTAATTCCAAAATCCCGCACCGGACATGGGTAATTTACCTCTCCCCCATTCAGCAACTCGCCTTTCAATACCTTAGGTTCAATACCTTCAAAAGCGGTATGTTTCAGCAATTCCGGCACATCTATATGCTTTGGAGTAAGTCCGCCACGAAGTACATTGTCACTGTTTGCCATCAGCTCGACATTCTGCCCCTGTAGATAGGCGTGTGGGATGCCTGCTCCCTGGAAGATGGCTTCACCAGCCTGAAGCCGCACGATATTGAAAAAGAAGATGGAAAAAATGCCGCGATCAATAGTTCTTATCTCCTTCCCGCTGGTATATAGCTTCCTGATCCAAAAGCCTGGTTGCTCCGGCAAACTCTTTTCAATTGACAAGGCTTCCTCAACCAGCGGTAAAAGAATTTTGTCCACCTGCTGCTGTGGTAATTCCATTACGGTTTTATACAGTTGATAGTACCCCTCCTCAAGGTCAGGAATCAGGAAATTGAATGCGTCCACGTCATGCAGAACCTTAAGTAATTTGTCTTTTGTTTTAAAGCCATGTAACAACCAGAATTCACCCAGCGCTACCATAACCTCAGGCTTATGGTTCCGGTCTTTATAGTTTCGGTCGGCTGCATCAAGCGGAATGCCCGCAGCTTCTTCGGCATCAAATCCTTTGATGGCCTCCTCCCTCGTGGGATGCACCTGTATGGAAAGCATTTCCCGTACATCCAGCACTTTAAACAGGTACGGTAACTCTCCGAATTCGGCGTATACTTTCCCGCCGAGATACACTTCCGGTGCTGACCCGATCAATGTATTCAGGGGCACTTCATCCGGCCCGCTGAGCACGAGAGATGGAGCACCCGGATGTGCACCCATCCAATACTCTGCAAAAGGTTTCTGTGCCGGGTTATCAATTTGCAGCAAGGCAGGTATATACTCGAAGCCGCCCCATGCATAATGTTGCACTTTTCCCTTAAGTTTCAGTATTTCATTTGTTGGATTCATTGTGTATTTTGATTCAATCGAAAATACATAAAAATGGCACAGCACAACGAAACCGGCAGCACAGGTGAAAGGCTTGCCGCTACCTGGCTGGCGAAAAATGGCTTTGTTATAAAAGAGCGGAATTGGCGGTATAAACACCTCGAGGTAGATCTCATTGCCCAGAAAAGCGATACGACGCACTTTATCGAAGTAAAAACCAGGCACACGACCAGGTACGGCTACCCGGAGGAAAGCATCACCAAAGTCAAGATGAAAAACCTAAAGGATGCCGCAGAACAATACCAGCACATTCATCCCGGAATCAAATGGATACAGTTTGATGTATTGGCCATCCTGATCCAATCCGGCAAAATCGACTACTGGTTTAACCAGGATGTTTATTTGTAGATATTGGCGGATTGGAATTGGGTAACTAGCGGATTCCGGATTGCGGATTAGCGGATTGCGGATTGGAACTGGGTGATTAAGGTATTGGGTATAGAGGGATTCCGGATTGCGGATTAGCGGATTTGCACATATTGTTAATCGCATCCCAATTGCAGTCACAGCTGATCACTCGGTTACGGATTGGCGGACTATTAAAAAAAGTCGTGGGATAAATGAGTGATCCACCCACCAGTTCGGAGGTAGGCTAAAAGAATTTCCAACAGACCTTCCTGCCGGCGGCGAAAAGATGGTAAACAATAAAGCAACCTTAAGAACCTGTTCCAATCCGGAATTAATGACACTCTTCCTCCCTAATACCATAATACCTCAATACCCAATACCTAATTCCTCTTACTAATAACCAACCTTGCCATCATCTTTTCCACCATCTTATACGTTGCAGGGCAGTATAAAATGTTTTGCTGGTGTACATGAATGTAGTCTGTAAAATCGCGCTTATCCAGGTGCGGGAAACCTGCGCAATCAGCAGGTCGTACAGGGTAAATTGTACAACGGTTTGTACCCTGGTCCAGGAACTGGCAGGGACGATTTTTGTTGGTCCAGTCTTTATCGTTTGGCTCGCGGTACAACCACTTTTGCCGAAAGCCCCCGACGGTGTCACCGGTGAAAGCAGCAATCCGCTTAACGTCTGCCGGTGTAAATGTTGGCGTCATTTTCCTGCAACAGTTCGAACACGACACACAATCCACTTCCTGCCAAACCTCCGTTTCAATTGAGCTAACAACTGCATGCAGGTTCACGGGCGGCTTTCTTGCAACTTTGGCCAGGAAACGGTGAAAAGCTTTTTTGTGATAGCTTAACTTGCGCCGGAACGAACGAAGATTTACAGGAATCATGAGTATTGGTGTTTCAGTGAAAGGCACTTAAGCCTGACGAATGTAATTCCTTTTTTTTCCAAACAAATAAAGACAGTTACTATTTTAAGCACATGTGGCAATCTTATATCAACGGTTTTAAAGCATACCTGCAACTCGAAAAATCGTTGAGTGATCACTCCGTTGAAGCATACCTGCACGACGTAGAAAAACTGGCGACTTTCCTCGTCGTAAGCGACCAGAAAATGACACCCGCCGATATTTCGCTGAAAGAACTACAGCAATTCGTGAGGTGGATCGGTGAACTGGGTATGAATGCAAGTTCACAGGCCAGGATTATTTCGGGCATAAAAGCTTTTTTCAAATACTGCAGTATAGAAAACGTTATCTCCAGCGACCCCACCGCCTTACTCGAGGCACCGAGGTTACGGAGAACGTTGCCCGACATTTTGAGCTTTGATGAAATTGAACGGATAATTAATGCCAACGACCTGAGCAGGCCGGAAGGAGGACGAAACAAAGCCATCCTGGAAACGATGTACAGTTGCGGCTTACGGGTAAGTGAAGTGATCAACCTGCAAATTAGCTGCCTTTACCTCGACATAGGTTTTATCAGGGTAACAGGGAAAGGCGACAAAGAACGGCTTGTTCCGGTAGGCAGTGATGCCGTTAAGTATATCGAGCTTTATAGAAAAAACATCCGGGTACACCAAAAGATCAGTCACGGCTTCGAAGACATCCTTTTTCTGAATAAACACGGAAATGGGCTTTCCAGGATCATGATATTTTATATTATCAAGGATCTCGCGAAAAAAGCCGGGATAACAAAAAACATATCGCCACATACGTTTCGCCATTCATTTGCTACACATCTGGTAGAAGGTGGTGCGGACCTCCGTGCCGTACAGGAGATGTTGGGCCACGAAAGTATCACCACCACCGAAATTTATACCCACCTCGACCGTAACTTTTTACGAAGCACGCTGCAACAATTTCATCCGGCGTTCAAAGGAACACGTTAAGGAGAATAATTATGAATGCAGGTTCATGGATCATGAATGCAGAATCACCGGCGCTTAGCTAGGAATTTTTTTAAACCCAGCTGGATTATATCTATTGTAAATCGTTGCCCGCCCGCTGCGCCCGCCCGGCTGCGCCTGTCGGACGGGCAGTCGGACGGGCGTCGCACTCTTTTACAGCATAGCATTATTGAGCAGACCAATAGAAGAAACAGCTTCACTAAACAACATGGAAGTGTTGAGCGAAGAGTTGTGAACGACATTTTGCTTGCTGGACCTCATGATCCCCCACACACTTACCACAACTTCTTTGAGTCCACAGCGTCGATTACTTTGCCCGAGCTCGGTCAGTAACCCGGTAAGCGTAAAGTCAGTTGCAACCAACGCTAAAGACAATGAAGCATATGCTCTCTTTCATAACCAGAGCTTATGGTTCTATTGAACGACGACTTTCCTGGTGTAACTCTTCCCGGTTTCAACAGATGAGCTTTGTAAGTAATAAGTTCCTTTAGGTATGGTGCCGGGGACAAGCATGTCTCTAATCCTCTGTTCATCCGTCACAATCATCTCCTTCGAAAAAAATGGCTGACCAGCGGTATTAAAAAGCCGGAATGAATACTTCCCTGGCATCTTGAACATGACCTTTAGGAGACCTCCAGCTCGTGTTGGGTTTGGATAAACGGCGAACATTTGTTTGTCGTTTAGCCGGGCGGCCATCGTCTTGATCGAATCTCCAGGCGCTGGAGTTTTTACCACAGCAACTCCTCCCTTCAAAGTGGTGCGCCTTCTTTTCTTAACACCGAAATCACAGATGCAAAGCAGAAGCGGCTGATTTGTCAACTTGAAAACGATTTCGGTGCTGCCTTTGTAAGCACGAACCTGCTGTTCGATAGTGTTGCAGCCGATAGCTGATGCAGAAACAGGTACGCTCACCTCTTCTTTCCAAAGCTTAAGTTGAAAGCGGCCATTAAGATCGGTAGTTGTACCATTTTGCGTGTTAGTTACCCACACAGGGGCAGATGGAATAGGCTCTCCTACCTGATTGGTTACTATCCCGGAAACAGTAGTTATTGGCTTTGTTGGCTGGTCAGGAACTGGTTTACCAACTGGCTGGAAAGTGACGTTTCCCAGGATCAACTGTTCAGTTCCGGAAGTTGGGTTTTGAGGCAGTTTGACTCCAACTTTTACTTGTGCCGTTACAAACCCGTTCAACACAAAAGCGGGGATCAATAGCGCAAGAAGAAGTTTATATCGGTTGTATGCCAGTTGCCGGCGTGGATCTGAGGGTCTTTGTAACTGGGATTGTGAAAAACGGCTGCGGCCTGTACCAGGTGTTTTCATTAGCCTGGCAAGAATTTGCTCATCCGTTTTTCGACTAAAATCAACCAACTTTTTTAAAGAGCTGCTACAAAACCGTCCTTGCTCCGGGGGCGACATTTGCTGCCTGCTTTGATGGCACGGTTCCGCAATCTGTAGTAAAATTTCACTATTCATGATCGGCAAGTTTTATAATGGATGCTGGTTCCTTTTAGATTACACACCGCTGGAAATAAATTCTTCGGTTTTGAAACGGACTGTTTTGATGGTTATTTCGTTCTACATGGACCGGGCTGGTGACATCAACTGCAGTAAAGAAGCACCGGCTTGCTTTGAGAAAGGTTTTGAGCTGCCGTTGTGCGGCGAAAGGTGTTGATCGTTTGTTACGACTCATGGCTCACATAAACACCTGCTAATGTTTTAGTAAATTCAGCGATCAATAAGATGGCCCTCCTAAAAAACATATCTACTTCGCCTTTAACTGATTTGGAGCTGCTCCACAGGATCAGGCAGGATGGTGTGCAGGAAGCGGTAGCAGAACTTTTTTTGCGATATAGCGAACTTGTTTACGGTACTTGTATCAAATACCTCGAAGACCAGGAGGTTGCAAAAGATGCAGTAATGGACATCTACCATGAATTGCTCACTAAATTAAAGGACCACCAGGTGGATAACTTCAAAGGATGGTTGTATGTGCTTACCAGGAACCATTGCCTGATGAAGCTTAGAAAAATCAAAAGAATGCCTGTTGCACCGTTGGATGCAAATGTTGTGCAATCAGAGGATTTTTCGCATCTGGAAAAGGTATTTGAAAAAGAAGCCCAGCTGTTGCAGTTAAACAGGTGTATTGAGCAATTACAGGACGAACAAAAGCGAAGTGTACAATTGTTCTATCTCGAAAACAAATGTTATAACGAGATCGCTGAGCTGACGGGGCTCGAATGGAACAAGGTTCGAAGTCTCATTCAAAACGGCCGGAGAAACCTGAAAATTTGCATGGAAAAGGATGGCTGAAAAACAACCATATAATTATAACGATATCCGGCGTTATCTCGAAAAGGAGATGACTGCTGAGGAGATGCATGTGTTTGAGAAGGCCCTGATGGATGATCCTTTTCTTGCGGATGCATTTGATGGTTACCAGTTGAGCAACAGGCAGATTACGAAAGATCACCTTGCTGCAATCGAGATGGCAGTGAAAGGTGGGAAAGCATCAGCAAAGGTGGTTCCGATCAAGCGACGGCAAAAATCATCGTGGTGGAAAATCGCTGCGATGATAGCTGTGCTCGCCGGTGCGGCAACCCTTACTTCGAGGTTAACCAATATGAGCACTGAACCCAGTCAACTTACAGCAGACGTTCCTACAGCAATGTCTGCTCCGGACAGCATAAAGCCCGAAAAGGAATTAACACCAGCACCAGGCAAAGAAAACGTGAACGAAGTTTTAGCCAGAAACCTCAAGACGAGGGCTCCTTCTAAACAAACATCCCCATCGCCTCCAATGCTTAAAATGAAAGAAGCGCCAGGGGCGACCATGAGGACCGAGGCACTTCCAGACCCGGCAACTGCGCCGATGCTCAGCATGGAGGCAAACAAAGCCGAAATCAGGAACGCCGAATCCACCTTTTCAGCCCCCCGCCCATACCGGGA